>JAGWMX010000017.1 GCA_028871525.1 Gammaproteobacteria bacterium | reverse complement strand
TCTGCGGCAGGGACGTCGCCACGAAGAGTCGCTGGCATGGCGGACACCTTGCAAGGAGCCGGGCAGGCGGGCAATGCCGGATTGCAGGCCCGGCGCTGCAGGTGCGGCACCGCGTGCCGGAGGCCTCGCGCAGCCGGCATGACCGTTTCCGGCGCTGCCGCGACTGCGCACAGGTGTACTGGAACGGCAGCCGCTATCCGCGCCTGGAACGGCTGGTTTCGGAGTTGCTTGATAGGAGTGGCTTTAGCCGCGATTGAGAACGCAGAATGTAATGAGCGCAGCGAATTGCATCGTTCGAGGTTCACGCGACCGATGCAATTCGCAAGAAGTTGCTCATTGCATCCTACGAGCGGGGATTAGTGACTGCGGCGGTGCATGAACTGCATTTCATCCAGCACTTCTTTCACGCGGTTCTTTGGCTTTCCCGCTCGCGTCGAGAGGAAACGCAGTCTACGCCCGCCAGAAACGAGAAGCCCCGCCGGAGCGGGGCCTCTCAAGCTGCGCGTGTGCCGCGTCTACGGCTGCGCCTCGTGTACGGAGGCCTGAAGGTCTGCGCCTGGGACCGTGCCGATCGAGTTGATCTCCCGCCCGATCGTGCTGCCGCTCTGAAGCGCACTCAGGCTGTCGTGGTCGTGGACGATGAGGTGGATATCGGCGCCCAGCGGGTTGGTGAGCCCGGGTCCGAACAGGATCTGCTCCTGGGTGGAGCCGACTGGCAGATACGCGCCGTAGCGGCCGTCACCGGTCGCGCCGATCACTTGCCCGGCTGCGTGCACGGCTGAGGCCTCGACGCGCGAATCGCCAAAGTTGTCTCCTTGGCACCTCGGAACCTCGCCGCCGTGCGTGCAGAACTCCGGGTGGTTGAAGATAACCCACCACACGGTCACGATATGGTTTGCCGGCAAGCCGGTCGTCTGCAGGGTCATCTGCACCGCCTTCGGAAATCGCATCAGCGTCGAGGTGCCGACGACCGAGTTGTCCGAGAACAGAAATACGGACTTCGTGTCGGTGACGGGCGCTGCGGCCTGCGCCGGCAGCACGGCGATCGCCGCCGCGGCGGCCAGGCCGGCGAATACGAACTTCAGCTTCATTTCCTTTCCTTTTTTCATCTCTCTCACAGGCCTCGTGTTCATTGTCATTACCTCTTGGTCATTACCTCTTGCAGTTTGGTTGGCTTCCCGGCTGAATGCTTTGAAAGATAACGATCAGATTGCCGGTGAAGCTTTCGAATGATGTAGCGAGTGTTCATGTTCCGTTGAGTTTGGGGATCCCTCGGTCCCGATGACCGGGGTCATCGCCGAAGCGCTCCCACGGTAGGTCCGCGCCGCGCTAGAATCTTGACGAATTCCTGGAAAATTCCTGGAAGATTTCTGCGGCAGGGACGTCGCCACGAAGAGTCGCTGGCATGGCGGACACCTTGCAAGGAGCCGGGCAGGCGGGCAATGCCGGATTGCAGGCCCGGCGCTGGTTGTTCGGGCCGGCCTGCATGGACGAGCGCGCCCTGACGCTCCACGTCCACGACCGCCCGGTGAAACTGGAGCGCAAGACGCTGGAAGTCCTGCTGTTCCTGCTGCACCACGCCGGTGAGGTGGTGACCAAGGACGAGCTGCTCGACGGCGTCTGGCCGGGCCGCATCCTCACCGAAACTGTCCTCACCAAGTGCGTCGGCAAGCTGCGCGAGGCGCTGGGCGAGGACGGCCGTTCGCTGATCAAAACGGTCCACGGTTACGGCTACCGCCTGGATGCGCCGGTCCGGGTCGAGAGCGCCGCCGCCGTCACGGCGCCCCACTTCGATTTCAAGGCTGGCGACCACCCTGCGCTGCGGCCCTTGTGGAGCCTGGTGGAGCGCCTGGGCGCCGGCGGCCACGGCGAGGCCTGGCTGTCGCGCCACGACAAGACCGGCGAGGAGCGGGTCTACAAGTTCGCCTTCGACGGCACCGCGCTGAACGCGCTCAAGCGTGAGATCACGCTATCACGCCTGCTGCACGACAGCCTCGGCGAGCGCGCCGCGGCGTTCGCGCGAGTGCTCGACTGGAATCTCGAGCGGCCGCCGTTTTTCATCGAGACCGAATACACCGCCGGCGGCAGTCTGCTGCAGTGGGCGGACGCGCAGGGCGGGCTCGCCAACGTCGCCCTGCCGGCGCGGATCGAGATCGCGGCGCGCATTGCCGAGGCGCTGTTCGCCGCGCATTCGGTCGGTGTCCTGCACAAGGACTTGAAGCCCGCCAATGTCCTGATGGATACACGCCGGGACGGCGTGCCCGCGGTCAAGCTGGCCGACTTCGGCAGCGGCGGCGTGTTGGACACCGCGCGCCTTGATGCGCTGGGCATCACCCGCATGGGCCTGACCCAGGCGGTGGACGCCGGCACCACCAGCGGCACCCTGAGTTATCTCGCGCCGGAGGTGATCGCCGGCCAGCCGTTCACCGTGCAGGCGGATGTCTATGCCGTCGGTGTGATGCTCTACCAGTTGGTGGTGGCGGATCTCAGGCGTCCGCTGTCGCCGGACTGGGAGCGGGATGTGGAGGACGAAATCCTGTGCGAGGACATCGCCGCCGCGGCGGCGGGAAACCCCGCGCATCGACTCGCCGACGCCACGCGTTTGGCGCAGCGTTTGAGAACGCTGGACGAACGCCGCAGCCAGCGCGCGCAGGAGCGCGTGTCGAAGCTCCAAGCGGAGCGGACCCGGCAGGCGCTGGAGCGCATGCGCGCGCGCCGCACCTGGATGCGTACCGCACTGGCCACGCTGGCGGTCGGCCTGGGCCTCAGCGTGGCGCTCTACGTCGACGCCCGCCGTGCGCGCAACGAGGCGTTGGCGTCCGAGGCGACCACCGCGGCCGTCAGCGAGTTCCTCAACCAGGATCTGTTGTCGAGCGGCGATCCCGAGGCCGGTCCTACCAAGGATCTCACGCTCGAGGCGCTGCTGGAGCGCGCCGCCAAAACGGTGGACCGGCGCTTCAGGGACCAGCCGCAGGCCGCGGCGGAAGGCCACCTTTCGCTTGGAAAGTCGTATGCCGGGTTGGGGTTGAATGAGCAGGCTGAAACACAATTGCAGAAAGCCGTCGCTCTGTACCAGCGCCTGTACGGACGGGCAGGGGAGCCGACCTCTACCGCGTTGGGCCTTTTGGCTGACACCCTGCTGGATCTTGGCCGGCCGCAGGATGCAGCCAGGTTGTGGCAGGAAGTTTTGGTCGATCGCCAGAAACTGCTGGATCCGCTGGACTCCAGAGTGCTGGACGCCCGTCAGAAGCTGGCCTGGGCCCGATACTGGATGTGGAGCACGGCCGAGCAGTACGCGCGGGTCGCCGGCGAGCTGCGCGGCGTGCTCGCCGACGCCATGCGGGCGCCCGTCCGCGACCACCCGCTGGTGGACGAAATCCGTTGGCGTTTGGGTTCGATCCTGATCACGCTGCACCGTTACGGGGAAGCCGAGCCGCTGCTGCGCGAAGTGGTCGCTTTCCATCTGCGGACCTTCGGTCCACGGCATTCGAGCACGGCGGCGGCGCGCCAGACGCTCGCTGACGTGTCGCTCGAGCTGGGCCGCTACGATGAAGCGGACACCGAGCTCACCGCGGCGCTGAAGGATATGCGCGCCTGGGTCGGTGACAACTTGAAATATACGAGGCCGTTGTTGTACGACCTCGGGAAATTGCGCCTGCGGCAAGGGCGCTTACCCGAAGCGGTCGCCATTCTCAAGGATTTGCAGCGCCGCCAGGTGGCGAGTTTTGGGCGCGAGGATCAGTACTATGCGGCGATCACCTACTACCTGGGGCTGGCGTATCGGCAACAGGGCGATTTGGGGCATGCTCTGGAAAGCTTTCGGGACGCGCTCGAATTCGCGGAAAAGGTGGGCACGCGAGACGTTCTGAGGACGAGTATTCGAACGGCGCTGTCGGATATCGAGCGCGAGTGCGCCAACAATTCGCACGCCTGCATAGAACAATCCGGTGGGCGATGACGCACTGTGTCTGCAGACGCACAACAGCACCGAGGCGAACGCCGTTCGAGCTTGCTACATGGGGGACTGCGGCGCACAATCCGAGTGCACACGAGCGCACTTTTTAGGTTTAATTCAAAGTGCAAGGGAGTCGTCGTCCATGACCTATCCGACGCCAAAGCCGCAGCTGCTGATCAGGCGGGCCACCCGTTGCCTGTGCAGCGCGCAGGAGAATCTGGAGCAACTCGCCAAGCTCCTCGAAAAGGGCGCCAGGGTTTCCCGAAAGCCGGCGAAACAACGCGCCCGGCAGACCCCGGCCAAACGCCGCACCACCGCCTCCAGGACGGCCCAGCCTGAGGCATAGCCTGGGCGATCCGGCCGCGCTTTCGGCAGCGGTACCGATAACGGCACGGCGCCCAGAACCCGCTGTGATCGCAACTGTTTCCTCCAGTGCGCCGGCTGTGGCCGGATCTACTGGCGGGGCAGTCGCGCTTGCGGCGCCCGCTCGCCGAGGCCACGGCGCATGCCGGTGCCCGAACGTTGTCGCTGGCGCCGTAACGCAGGTGAAACCAATACGTGATCAACGGTCCGATCAATCCGATGGCGGCGCCGTTGAGCGCGTTGACCGCAGCGATCGCCAGCAGCCGGCGGTTCTCCTCCGGTCGGGTGGGCACGTCGGCGTCGGCCGCCGGAGCTGGGCGTCGGCGTTCTGCGAGCGTGGCCACCAGCGCCAGCGTCAGCAGCGCGAACGCCAGCACCAGCGCGAACAGCGGGCGGTAGGCGGCGGCACTCGGCAAGCGGCCACCCCATAGAGACGGCAATACCGCCAGCAGCGCACCCAGCCCCATGCCCAGAGAGCCGAGCGCGGTGTTCAGGCTGAAGATCGCACCGCGCCTGGGCAGCGGCGTCACGCGCGCCAACCAGGCTTGCTCGACCGGAGAAAAGGGGCCGGCGGCGCCGTTGATCCCGCGGCCGAAGCCGCCGACGATCGCGGCCACGGTAATCGCCCACGCGCTGTCGCTGGCCAGGGCCAGGGCTGCTGCGGCGATCAGCGCCGTCTCATAGACCAGCAGAAAACCCTTGCGCCCGTGGCGATCCGACAACGGATGGCTGAACAGTGTCAGGGTCGCCTGAAAGGTGACGATCGCCGTGAACAGCGCGCCGATCGCCACGCCGCTCCAGCCCAGCGCCGCCAGATATAAGGGAAAATCGACCACCAGCAGGCCCTGGCCGAGGCTGCGCAGCGCGCCAGGCCAGCGGCCGATTCCGCGTCGCCGTTTCCCGCAGGGCCTGCGTCAGTTCGGGTTCGTCGCCGTCCCCCAGGTCAGGCCGGCGCCAGATGCACGACGACCGGCGCGTGATCGGAGGGCCGCTCGTTGCGCCGCGGGCCGAGGTCGACGCCGACCTCGGTCACGCGTTTGGCCAGCGGTGCGGTAACCAACACGTGGTCGATGCGCAATCCCAGATTGCGGCGAAACGCGGCCTGGCGATAGTCCCACCAGGTGAACACACCCGGCGCATCGGTGTACTGGCGCAGCGCATCCACCAGCCCCAATTCGAGTAAAGCGCGGAAGCGCGAGCGTTCCGGCGTGCTGCACAGGATGCGTTCGCGCCAGGCTTCGGGATCGTGCACGTCGCGATCCTCGGGCGCGATGTTGAAGTCGCCGACCACGGCCAGGTGCCGATGTCGCGACAGCTCCTGGCCGAGGTAGTCGGAGAGCGCCGCCAGCCAGCGCAGCTTGTAGTCGAATTTCTCGCTGCCCACCGCCTGGCCATTGACGACGTAGGCGCTGATCACCCGTAGCGGACCGCTCGGCGCCTCGACAGTGGCGGCGATCAGGCGTTTTTGCGCGTCGTCGAGGTTCGGCAGATCGCGCGACACCTCGGTGAGCGGCAGGCGCGAGAGGATGGCCACGCCGTTGTAGGCTTTCTGGCCGCTGTGCGCCGCACGGTAGCCGGCGGCTTCGAGTTCGGCGTGCGGGAAGGCGTCGTCGGTCAGCTTGGTTTCCTGCAGCGCCAGCACGTCCACCGGGTTTTGCTGCAGCCAGACGAGCAGCTGCGGCAGGCGCACACGCAGGCTGTTGACGTTCCAGGTGGCGATTTTCACAACCTGCATTCTGCCGCGCGGGTGTCAGGGCGTCTCGCCCGGCGGCGGTTTTGCCGCCGGCTCGTCTGCACCGCGCTGCTTTTGCGCTGATTTCCAGACAAAACCCAAATGGGGGGTTTCCACCGGATAAGCATCAGAGTAGCAATGACGGACTGGTTATCGCTATTCATTTGATCGAGAGCCTGAACCAGGGGGATTCTGGCACGCCATTGTTCGCGCTCGCTGGTCAGGCGAGCCTGCGGCCGTTGCGGGCCGGCCTCGGCCGGCGCGGGGGGCGAACCAGAGTGATCCCGGATTCGCGGGCATCGGATCGAGGCTGGTCCAGACCTGTTATTGAGGTGCGGATATGCATGGCGCAGCGCCGGTTGCGAATGTTCCGATCAAAGCCTGGGTGAAGACAGTTTCCGGCCTCGCCGATATTTCCGGCCAGGCCTGGGACGAAGCCCTGGCGGCTTCCCGGGTGTTGCGATTTCCCGCCGGCATGAGGCTGACAGCGCGTCAGGTTCCCAGCGACAGTTTCGTGATTCAGCTCAGCGGCCGGGTCCGCGTGTATACGACCGCGGAAGACGGACGCGAGATCTGCCTGTACCGGGTCTGGCCGGGGCAGCCCTGCCTGCTGACCACCAGCAGGCTGCTGGCTGTCGACAACTGGGTGGCGCAAGGCCTCGTGGAAGAGGATACCGCCGTCCTGTTCATCCCCGCCGAGCAGTTCGAGCGCCTGTTGGCCGGCTCGGCAAGCTTCAACCGGTATCTGCTGGCGCGCATGTCCAGCACTTTCGTGGAGATGTTGGAGCTGGTCGCCGAGGTGGGCTTCCGGCGTCTCGACGTGAGGCTGGTGCACCATCTGCGCCGGCTGGCGCAGCAAATGGTTTCCGACACTCTGAAACTGACGCATCAGCAGGTGGCCGACGAACTGGGCACCACGCGCGAGGTGGTCAGCCGTCTGCTGGAGAATTTGCGCCGGCAGGGTCACATCGAGCTCAAGCGCGGGCAGGTCAGGCTGCTCGAGCGGCAGGCGGACGGACCCGGTGCGTCGATCGGACGGCTTATCGGTAACCTGACTGCTTTTCTGGTGGCGGCAGTGACCGGATTGTGGCTCGGCGGCGGCTGGGCGGTGGATGCGGCGATGTTTTGATTTGCTGCGGGCGCATCGCCGCGCGCGTTGCCGGGCACGTCGCGTGGTCGCGCCGTCTCCTGGTGGCGACGACGGTCCATTGCAAAACCGCGTGCCGGCGGCGGTTCAAGGGACAATCCAGTCGCTCAACGCGCGGATGCCGCCCGGTGCGGCGGCGTCGATACGCACGATGTAGGCGCCTTTGGAGGCGAACCGTTGCCCCGGCCCCAGGGCCAGCGTCGGGTGCGTGCCGATGTCGAGGTTGTTTTCGGCCTCGTGCTCGATCGCCTCGATGAAATAATCCCGAAAGAAGTCGTCGAGTATCTGGTCGAGCGCGAATTCGGCCATCGTCAGCGCGTAATAGGTCTGAAATTGCAGCCTCGGATAGGCGATGTCCAGGTGTTGCGCGTGCATCCACTGGCGCACCCGGAACGATCGCGGATGGTAGGCCGACGGCAGCTCGTACGGGTAGGCGAACAGCAGGCTGCCCGCCAGCGTGCCCAGCTTTCCCGGCTGCACCGACGTCAGTGCGTCGGATGGCAGACCGATGACCTTGATTCCAGGTCGCCACTCGCCCAACGCCGTCAACGCCGCGTTCACGCGCTCGCCGGGCAACAGAACCAACGCATCGAAGTTCCCGGCGGCGGATGCGAGTTCGCGAACCGCCGCGTTCAGCTCAGTTTGGTCCGAGAATGCGAATTCGCGGATGCGTGCGTCCGCTTGCTCGGTCTTGAGCGCGCGCTCGAATGCGCGGGCCGGCGTCGTGCCGTAGGGATCGGTGGAATGCACCAGCGCGATGCGATCCGCTTGCGGCTGTCGGCGGCCGAGATACCGCGCCAAAACCTCGCCTTCGAGCGTCAGGCCGCGCGAAAAATAGAGGGAGTAGGCGTAATCCGTGTTCGTGGTGCGGGGAAGCTCCGTGTTGGGAAACACGCACGGCATATGTTTCGCGTCGCAGAACTGTGCGAGCGGGCGCCACGGTCCGTGCACCAGTCCGCTGATCACGGCGAAAACCGGTTGCGCGTCGTATTGCCGCTGAATCTGCTGCGGCCAGGTTGCGGGCGGTCCGTGCAGTTCCCACACGTGCAGCTGCCAGTGCCGGAAGGCGCTGGCGAGTTCGGACATGTGGTAGGGAGAGAATCCCGGCCGGCTCTGATAGCCGTGGGTGGCGCGGTTCATCCAATCGAAAAACGCGGTGATCGTGCTGACGACCGCCGCGCGCTCGGCCGGATCGGTGCCGTCGCTGACCACCGTGGCGAAATGGATGACCGCGGCATCGACGCCGGGATCGGCAGCCGCCGACAGGGTTTTCAGATACGCAATCAGGTTGGCGGCGTCTCGATCGCTCAGCGCGTAACGCGGCATCTGCGCATCGAGCTTGCGGCCGGCCGGATCGACGCCTTTGCGCAGTGCGTCGGCCAGGGTCTGATCGGTGTAGGCCGGCCGCATGCGCGGCATCCGCACGTCGGCGGCAAACCCTGCCGGCTGGGCCTCCTCGAACAGCTTGGTGTAGATCCGGTTGCGGTTGAGTTGCCGCGGCGAAAACAGGATCGGCCCGGTGATCGGCGGGACGTATTTCCCGCCCTCGCTGGAACCGAAGCCGCTGGGGCGGTGGCAATTCACGCAGCCGAACTGCGTGCCGGCGACGGCGGCATCGCCGGCGATGGCCGCTTGCAACGGCGCGCCGGAGGCCGTCGCGCCGTGCCAATAGAGCCGTTTGCCGGCGGCGCTGTCGCCGGCGGGTGAGGGGCCGCGCTTGGCGACCACCGGTCGCGGCGGTTCCGAACGCCCGGTCACGGACTGGCTGGGCCGGGGGTGGATTGAAGCCACTGGCGTTGTGCCATGGATGGCAGGCACCGCAACGCTTGAAATATCGCCGGCTGCCGCTGGGTTCGCCAGGCCGGCCAGCACCGCAGCTAGCGCGGCGCTGCGGATGAAAGCGCTGAGCTTCGGCACCCAGCGGCTCAGCGAACGGCAAGCCCGGCGGCGCCGAGGACGCCGTGATACTCCCTCAGCAGGTCGGCGGTCTGCATGAACCCTTCGATTCGCAGCCACGGGGTGTCCGGTCTGGCTCGCAGGTAAAACAGCGGTCGGTGATACATCTTGTTGCTGCCTTGATACAGCGCATCGAAGGCTGTCATGACGCTGCGGACATCCCCCGCCTGCCCGGTCAGGAACATCCAGTGGGCGCCGGCGTTGTAGCGCTTGGCATAGGCTGCAAGGCGTTCCGGCGTGTCGTACTCGGGGTCGATGGAAATGGAGATCAACTGGTAATCGCCGTGCATCCGCCCCAGCTCGGCCTGCGCCTGGGAGAACGTCGTGCTCAACAACGGGCAGATCGTGGTGCAGCTGGTGAAAATGAACTGTACCAGCACCGGGCGCGGCTGCGATAGCAGCTGCGCCAGCCGGACCGGGCGGCCGTGGGCGTCCGTCAACGTCACGGCGGGCACGGTGTAGTTGGCCCGCGCTGCGGTGTATTTCGTCGCGGCGGCGGTGCCGCTCATGTCGCTCATGCCGGCCATCTCCCCACCCGGATCGTGATGGTGCGGACGCGCCATGGCCCCCATGCCGTCGTGGCCGGCCGAAAACGCCGGCCCGGAGCGGGTGGCGAATGCCAGCATGACTGCAAACCCCAGCGTGGTTGCAAGCCTTTGCGCCGGGTTAAGAACGGACAAGCGGTGCGACGTGGCTGTAGACATAGACATCTTCGTTGCCTTTCTCCCGCTGACGCCTAGAACTGCGCGCGGCGACCGACGGATTTGTCCCGCTGATCGCCACGCGCGTACCTCTGCCGTGGCTCAGTGCGGCGACCAGATCGCCTCGTCGTGATGCAGCGCGTCGAACTGGTACATGCGCAGTCGCGGGCTTGGGTCGTAGTGGAAATTGATGATCACGTCATGCGCGCCGAGTGTTTCGCCGAAAGTCGGATCGGCTGTGGTCAGTCGCGTGTGCATGTCGGCGGTCCTGCGGGCGTCAATCCGGTTGAACAGCGGCGTGCGCGGGTCATCGGTGCCCTTCATGCTCTTGAAGTCGAGGACCGTACCGGACGACGTGGGCGGCCGCGTGGCCACCGGGATCGGCAGCGCGCCGCTGGCAGTGTTGACCCACCAGTGATTGCGGCCGAAGGTGAACAGCGGGCCCTGTCCGCCGAGGGGAAGCGTGTTCTGGAAGGTGTTTTCCCAGCCGCGGATGCCGCCGAAATCCACCAGTACGTAGGCGTGGTTGTAGTAATCGCCGTTGAACAGCTTGACTTTGATCTGGCTGCCGCGGCCGGTGTACTTGAACACCTCCATCTGCATGTCGCGGGTGAAGCCGGTGACGTGGCCGTAGATCGTGTTGTTGACGAACAACAGCGTCTCGTCGTAGTTGGGATCCTCGGGCACGCCCTTCGGCAGTCGCGTGCGGTGCTGCCAGTCGTCGAAGGCCGAATCCAGATCCGCGATCAGGCTCTTGAGCGTCGAACCGCCGGCCCCGGCCTGGATGGCGCGGAAGTCGTTCCACATGCGCTTGGCCGGCGCGATGTCGCCGATCATGTTGATCGCCGCGGTCCTGAAGGCCGGGTCGGTGCGCAATTCCGGGCAGTCGCCGGTGGCGTTGGGCGCGTGAGTCGGGCAGAACGCCTGGAACTCCGAGAAATTGCGCGGGTTGCCGTTGATCGGAACCTTGAAATTCTCCGTCACCTGGACCCGCGGCGGATGAATGCGCCAACCCCAGTGGTAGGTCAGATTCCAATATGCGGCCGGGGCCATCTTCATGTCGAACTGGTAGCGCTGGCCGCGCTCCGAATCCTGGCCGACCGACATCGGGAAGAAGCTGTCGTCCAGACCGACGTTGGGTTTGCCGCCGTTGGCGGTACCGAGCTTGGCGTTGAAATACATGATGTAGCCGGCGAAATCGTCGGAACCGCGGTCGAGCACGTCGACGGTGTAATGGATGGTCCACGGCACGTCGTTGACGGCGGTGGGATCGACATAGGAGGTGTCGGATTCGATGTGCGAGTCGTAATAGATCATGTGAATGTTGACGGTCCCGCCGACGACGTTGCCGTTGGCGTCCAGAGTCGGCGTCACCGTCTTGCCCTTCAGCGGCCCGTTGTAGTGCAGCACCGGAAAGCCGCTGTAGAGACGGTTGACCGGGTTGCCTTCGAGGATGTCGATGGCGAACTGGATCTGGCTTCGACTGACTTTGCCGCCATGCAGTGCCTTGATGATCGCTGCCAGATCGTTGGTCGGCGAGAGTTTGTTCGGTAGCGGTGTCACCACCGGATCGGGATGCAGGTTGTACGGATGCTCCGGCGTCGACGGCAGCGTGTTGGGGATCGGATTGCCGCCGGCATCGCAGGAATCTTCGTAGACCGTCGGCAGCAGATTGGTCGGATTGGGACCGAAGGAATCGCCCGGCGGGAAAAACGACGGCGCGGTGTCGATGGTCGTCGTATCTCCGTTGGTGACGACCGACCACGAGCCCGGCGCCGGCAGCGGCTGCATCGGCGCGCACGATGCCGCCTGTGCCGCCGGCGGGCCGAGCAGGGCCGCCGCCGACAGGATAATGGCGAAAACGCCTTCAAGATCTTGATGTCGCATGGTCATGCTCCACTTGTCGCATTCGTGAAATGAGTCGTACCGGGCACGTGCGGATCAGGCGATGCGGTTGTCCGAGGTCAGGCCGGCGCTGTTCAGTCGGCGCGGTCCGCCCCGCTGCAGCGCACCGTCCGCCGGCTTGCCCGGCATCATCCAGGCGACGCGCCGGACGGCGTCGTCCGGACGGATGTCCACCGGGAAGGTGCTCCACAAGCCGACGCCGCCGTTGCCGTAGAACACGACGTCGGCGGTGCGGCGATGGTGGTAGGCAGGAGCGCCGCTATGGTCCTGGGGGTGATAGACGCGGTGAGCCAGCGCGGCGGTGCCTTCCGGCGCCAGGTTGGCGAAAATCCAACCTTTGAAGTCGCCGTGCTGCGCGGCGAAGGCCGCCAGCCGTTCCGGCGTGTCGCTCACCGGGTCGCGCGTGACCGAGACCATGAACACCTCGCGGCCCAGTTTGTCACCGAGTCGCCGTGCCACTTCGGTCATGCGCGCCGTCACCGGATAGCCGGCCTCGCCGGCGATCGACATGAAGTTGATCAGGACCACCTTGTCCTTGACCAGGTCGCGGTAAAAATTGAAGCTCTGACCGGTATGCGCCACGCCCGGCACGTTGGGAATGCGGCGCTGCTTTCTCGGGTCGAACTCCGGGGCTGCGGCAGCCGTGTCGCTGCCGGGCGCAGGGCGCGACAGCGCGCCCACCGCCGACCCCAGCGGGGTCAGTCCCAGCGCCGCCACCGGCATTATTTTGAGTAATTCGCGTCGTTGCTTCATAACCTGCTCCTCGATTCGATGCGTTTTGAATCCGATCAGCGAAGGGGTGACGGCGCCTTAATCGCCCTGCCCCGGCGGCACGATGTCCCAGCGGATCATCATGGCGTGGTCCTCGTGCACGACGTTGTGGCAGTGCATGACGTACTTGCCGAAGAAGTCGCGCCAGCGGCCGAAGAACTTGACTTCCATGCCCGGCCCCAGCGAGACCACGTCCTTGCGCGAGCGGATCACGTCGTCTTTGCCCGGCGGCTTGCCGTTGACTTCCAGAATCTGGAACTCCTCGAAGTGCGTGTGGATCGGGTGCACCCAGGTGTTGCCCTCGTTGCGCAGCGTCCAGATCTCGGCCGAGCCCTGTTCGATGGCGGCGTCCACCCGGTTCGGGTCCATCAAGCGGCCGTTGACCGTGAACAGGCCGTTGTCGTAGTCGAAGACGAAGGTGCGCTCGCGGCGTACTTCGCGCAGATCGATCTTCGGCAGCGCCCGCAGTTCGTCGGGGATGCGGCTGTGATCCGGTCCGGTGCGATCGACCACGTCGAAGCGCATGATCTGGTCGCCCGGATCCAGATCGCGGCCGTTGGGACCGGCGCCGTCTTCGCGCATCGCCAGGGTGTTGACCAGAAAAACGTGATCGCCGGCGGCGAAGTTGGAAAAATCGACGATGACGTCGTGCCGCTGCGCCACCCAGATCTCGAGATTTTCCTTGACCAGCGGCTCCGGCAGCAGGTTGCCGTCGGTCGAGATCACGATGAATTTCTCGCGCGAGGTGGTGCTGCCGCCGAGGTTGTTCTCGGCTCTCAGGAACAGGTTGTAGAGCCGCGACGGGCCGCCGTTGAGAATGCGGAAGCGGTACTTGCGCCGCTCGACCCGGAAAAACGGCTGGATGATGCGGTTGACCGTGAAGCGGTCGCCGATCATGCCGAAGGTGGTGTGCTGCGGCGCCACCGAGTTGTTCCATTGCTCCTGGAACCGCCAGGTTTCGATCGTGTCGGTTCCCTGTTCGCCGAACTGGGCGTTGCGCGAGTTGGGGTTGAAATTATCCGGGTTGCCCATCGTCGCCGCGGGGTTGCCGAAGTCGAAGATCACCTGGCCCTGCTGATCGAACTGGATGTCGTGCAGGATCAGCGGCACGTCGTACTTGCCGCTCGGCAGGCGCGACGCCTCTTTGCTGGGGTCGTTCTCGTTGTTCGAGTCGAACGCGTCGAAGTGCAGGTAGAAGCCGGACAGGCCGGCGTAGACGTTGGTGGCGGTGAAATCGAGACGATGGTCGTGGTACCACAACGTGCTCATGATCTCCTTCTGGTCGCCGCCGGCCGGGTACATCGGGTAGTGGTAATCCCAGAACTGGCCCGGATCGAAGAAGTCCTGCGGGATGCCGTCGCTCTCCGAGGCGTGATGGCCGTTGTGCCGGTGGATGGTGACCGACGGCAGCGCCCAGTTGACGTTGGCGCTGCCCACCGGCGGCAGCGCATTGATGCGCCGCACCAGCACCGGCTCGCCGTAGTAAGCGTGGAACGTCTCGCCCGGCGTGATGCCGTTGAACCCCCAGGCATAAGACCCGCTGCCATACGGCGCATCGGTGTGATACACCCACGGGAACTCGCTGATGCGCTGGACGTAGAGCTTCTTCGGCAGGAATTCGGCGTAGCGCTGGTGCGCCAGCGGATCGATCGGCCCGCCCTGCGCCTCCAGTTGCGCCTGCGTCACCGGCTGCGCGACCGGCATCACGAACAACGGCACCGTGAACGGCGTCACCGGCGGGCTCGGCGATGTGACGATGCTGGGCCGGAACGTCTGCGGGAACACCAGCCCGCTCTGGGGAACGTCCGCGACAGCCACCCTGGATGCAGCCCCGGTGCCCGCGAAGGCCAGACCGAACTTGATCGCGTCTCGTCTTTTCATGCGAATCCCCTCGATAATCTCTGCGAAGTAGTGAGCGTCCGCTGCGGCGACCTCGGCGGCCTTGCAGTGACGTTACGTGGGTGTATTGAAACCGTGGGCGGCAGCCGCCGTCTGTGACCCAGGTTGGTGACCTGGGTCACAGAGCAATGCCGGCGGGTGTTCGGGCGGCGCCGATGGCAGGCGGCGCGATTTGCGGCGATCATGGCCGCATGGCCCTGCACCCCGATTTCCCACGCTCCCCGTATGCGCCGCTGCCGCCGGACGCGCGCTGGTTCCCGGCCGACGAGACACTGCGCGAGACTGCTTACGAAAAACTGCTGCCGCCGCTGGTGGCGAGCATCCGCCGTGAGGTCACAAGCTGGCGCGCGAACGGCTATGCCGGCGCGTCCGATACCTCGCGCGCGCTGCTGAACTGGTGGTTCGAAACCGAGCACGCGGTCGAGCAGGCGGACGGCACACGCTCACCGTTCCGCTACTACTACGCACAGCGCGAGGCGGTGGAAACGGTGATCTGGCTTTACGATGTCCGGCAGGCGCGTGACAAGCACGAGCTGATGCGCTTCGATGCCTCGGGCGTCGTCTCCGCGAACATGTTCGATGAGGACTGGCCGCGCTACGTGCTGAAGATGGCCACGGGTTCCGGCAAGACCAAGGTGCTGTCGTTGCTGGTCGCCTGGTGTTACTTCCACAAACTATATGAAGCGGGTTCGGCCCTGGCGCGCAACATGCTGCTGATCGCGCCAAACATCATCGTGCTCGATCGCCTGCGCGCCGACTTCGACGGGTTGAAAATCTTCTTCAACGATCCGATGCTGCCCGACAACGGCCATGCGGGTCAGAACTGGCGCGACGACTTCCAGCTCACCCCGCACCTGCAGGACGACGTGCACATCGTGCGCCCGACCGGCAATCTGTTCCTGACCAACATCCACCGCGTCTATCTGTCGGACGTGCCGCAACCGTCGCTGGACGACGACGATCTGCGCGACTATTTCTTGAGCCCTTTCGGACCGAAGCCCGTCGGCAAGACCACCGACAGCCGCACCGATCTCGGCGAGATCGTGCGCGAGATCGACGAGCTGGCGGTGTTCAACGACGAGGCGCACCACGTCCACGATCCGCGCATGGCCTGGTTCGGCTCGATCCAGGACATCCACCACCGCATGTTGCAGAAGGACACGCGGCTGGCGCTGCAGATCGACGTCACCGCCACGCCGCGCCACAACAACGGCGCCATCTTCGTGCAGACCGTCAGCGACTACCCGCTGGTGGAGGCCATCGCCCAGAACGTGGTCAAACACCCGGTGCTGCCGGACGCCGGCAGCCGCGCGCGCCTGACCGAGCATAAGAGCGCCATCTTCTCGGAGCGCTACGACGACTATCTGCGCCTGGGCGTGGAGGAGTGGCGCAAGAGCTACGCCGAGCACGAAAAGCTCGGCAAGAAGGCGGTGCTGTTCGTCATGGTGGACGACACCCGTAACTGCGACGAGGCCGGCACGCATCTGGAAAAGATCGCCCCCGAACTGGAGGGCAACGTGCTGGTGATTCACACCAAGGCCAACGGTGAGATTTCCGAAGCGGCCTCCGGCAAGAGCAAGGACGAGCTTGAGCGGCTGCGCGAACAGGCCAACGCCATCGACGGCCGGGCCTCGCGGTACAAGGCCATCGTCTCGGTGCTGGTGCTCAAGGAAGGCTGGGACGTGAAGAACGTCACCGTGATCTGCGGCCTGCGCGCCTACAACGCCAGGAGCAACATCCTGCCCGAGCAGACGCTCGGCCGCGGCCTGCGGCGGATGTATCGCGGTCTGGACCTCGCAACCGCGGATGCGAGCGGCGGCTCGGAGACGCCGGAAACCGTCTCGGTGATGGGCACGCCGGCGTTCATGGAGTTCGTCGAGTCGATCAAGGCCGAAGGCGTGGATCTCGAATACCGGCCGATGGGCGGCGGCGCGCCGCGCAAGGATTCGGTGACGGTCGAAGTCGACGGTGCGGACTCCGGCAAGGATCTCGACGCACTCGATATCGCCATTCCCAGACTCGCGCGCCGCTACCAGCGTGAGTACAAGGACCTCGACGCGCTCGATCCCGCCGGTTTCGGCAACCCGCGACTGCCGCTGCAGGCATTCACGCCGGAACAAACCCGCGAGATCGTGTTCAAGACCATGCTCGATGGACAAGCGCACCACACGATCCACCTCGACGGCGCCGGTCCCGGCGACTGGCGCAGCGTGGTCGGCTTCTTTGCCCGGCAACTGCTCAAAGAACTGCGTCTGGTCGGCGGCTACGACCTGCTCTATCCGAAGGTGCGCGACTTCATGCGCGAACACCTGTTCGAGGGCGCGCCGGTCGATCTGGACGATCCGGTGGTGCTGCGCAACCTGTCGGAGGCGGCACCCGGAAAAGTGCTCTTTGATGGCTTCAAGCAGGCCATCAACGCGCTCACCGTGCAGGACTCCGGCAGTACCCGCATCGAAGATCGGATCCGCCTGCGCGACACGCGCCCGTTCCGCACCGAAGCGCGGCCTTACCTGCCGGTGAAGAAATCGGTGTTCAACCGCATCGTCGGCGAGGCCGGCGCCGGCGGCTTCGAGCTGGCCTTTGCCAAATTTCTGGAGGATGCGCCAGACGTGGCCAGCTTCGCCAAGAACTACCTGGCGGTCGGCTTCAAGATCGACTACGTCAAAGCCAACGGCGAGCTGTCCAACTACGTACCGGACTTCATCGTCAAGACCGCCGGCGGGATCATCTGGATCGTCGAGACCAAGGGCCGGCAGGAGCTGGACCTGCCGCAGAAGATGAAACGCCTGGCGCACTGGTGCGAGGACGCCACCGCCGCCAGCATCGTCGAAGGCGGGCCGACTTACTGTTTTGTGTACGTGGACCAGCAAAGCTTCGAGCGCCACCCACCAGCGAACTTCACCGGGCTCGTGGCCGCCTTCCGGGACTTCCAACCGTGAGCTATAGTGCCATAAAGACATTTTTATGGAGATATGGCAATGAAAACCACGCTTGAGTTACCCGACGAACTGATGCGCGCGCTCAAGATGCGGGCCGCCTCCAGCGACCGCCGCCTCAAGGACGTGGTCACGGAGGCGATCGCCGCCGGGCTGGCTGCCGCTGAACCCGGGACGGTGGCGGGCCAGCGCCCGTCGCCCGCAGCCAGGTCCGGGTCCAAGGGAAAAGGCTCTGCGCGGACCCGACTCGATCCCGCGCTCGAAGCGCTGTTCGCCGCCGGCGATGCGATGGCCGCCGCGGGCGTGGATTTTGCAGCCTGGGCCAAGCGTAGCCGCGACGTTTGGCGTTGACGCCGTGGCCGCGCCGATCCATCTGGACACCAACGCCCTGATCTTCGGGCTGGAGCCGGGTCACGCGCTGCGCGTGCGCCTGGCCCGCTGGCGCGGCGCCGGGGTGTCGCTGGCGGTGTCGGGCATGGCCTGGGCCGAATTCTTGTGCGGACCCGTCACGCTGGACTCGGTGCGGACCTGGGATCGCATGCTCGACGGCGCCATCGTTCCGGTCGACCGCGCCGTCGCCGAACGCGCCTCGGCGCTGTTCAACCGCACCGGCCGCCGCTCGCGCTCGCTGCCGGACTGCATCATCGCCGCAACCGCGATCCTGCATGGCTCCAGGCTGATCACGCTCAACCGAAGGGATTTCGAACCGTTCCTCGACCACGGACTGATGCTGGTCTGATGCCCAAGACTCCACCCGCCTACGACCTCTCCGACGCCGAGAAGCGCGACCTGATCGCGCTGATTCAGCAGGGCAAGCCGCTGCCGGAGAAGTACCGCTTCATCCTGTTCGAGGACAAGCGCGAGGTCGAGCTCGTCTGGAACGGCAAGACCCGCGACGTCTGCACCACCGTGCTGCCGTTCCAGACGCTGGAGCACGTGGACGAGCCCAGAGCCGAAACGAAGGCGCAAGGGGAGCTGTTCGACAGCCGCGGCCGCCAGGCGCGCGGCTGGACCAACAAGCTGATCTGGGGCGACAACAAGCTGATCCTGTCCTCGCTGAAATCCGGCGCGCTGCGCCAGTGGTGTGTGGACGCGACGAGTGCAAGCCAGGCGGCTGGAGGTCCAGCCTACCGTTTCGTGTACGTGGACCAACAAAGCCATGAGCGCGACCCGGCAAGAACGTTCGCTACACTGGTAGCTGGTTTCCGCCAGTATCGTGATCTATGAAACCGTTAAGCGACATCGAGCTTGAAGCTCTTCTCGATGACTTGGAGTCTGACCGGGTAGAGCGTAAGGAGTCATGGTCGGGCGACTGTCGAGACAAGGGCGGCCAAGCTGTTTGTGCCTTCGCTAACGACTTGCCGAATCACGAAAAACCCGGCGTGCTGTTTGTTGGCGCCAAAGATGATGGAGAACCATCCGGTTTGCCGATTACGGATGAGCTTCTGCGCACTCTTGCCGACCTGCGCAGCAATGGGAACATCGTTCCCCCTCCATCGTGCACGGTTGAGAAACGCAGGCTCAAGAACGCCGAAATGGCTGTAGTGGCGGTGCAGCCTGCGGACGCTCCACCGGTTCGCTATCGGGGCCGCATCTGGATTCGCACTGGGCCGCGGCGCGATATCGCCACTGCGCAAGATGAACGTATTCTCAATGAAAAACGGCGTCACCGAGACAGGACGTTTGATAGCCATCCGGTGGTCGCATGTCCGATGGCTGAACTCAATCGCGTGGTGTTCGAGCAAGAGTACCTGCCGCGAGCAGTCGCGGGTGACGTTTTGACTGCGAATGCCCGATCTTATGAGGAGCGGCTTGCCTCAACAGGCATGATCGTTTCCGTGGAAGACCTCACGCCAACCGTCACAGGGGTACTCACCTTGGGCAAAACACCGCGAACGTGGTTGCCCTGTGCGTATGTTCAATTTCTGCGGATCAACGGAACCGAGTGGGGTGATCCTGTTGTTGATGAGCAAGAACTGGATGGAACGCTTGATTTGATCATTAGGAGATTGGACGAAAAGCTCAAAGCACACCTGACGGTGGCGGTGGATTTCACCTCTGGCACGACAACCGAGACACGTCGCAGTCCGTATCCGCTGGTTGCACTCCAGCAGTTGACGCGCAATGCGATCTTACATCGCACTTACGAAGGCACAAATGCACCCGTTCGGGTGTACTGGTTCGATGACCGCATCGAAATTCATAGTCCGGGCGGGCCATTCGGGTCGGTAACACGCGAGAATTTCGGACAACCCGGCAAGGCCGACTATCGAAATCCCCGGCTTGCCGAGGTCATGAAAACCCTTGGTTTCGCTCAGCGCTTCGGGTTCGGCATTGCCGATGCGCGGAAGGCGCTTGCCGAAAACGGCAACCCGCCATTGGAGTTCCAAGTCGAACCGACAGTTGTGCTTGCCACTATGAGACGAACGCCATGAGCGTTCCAGTTCTCACTTTCTTTAACAACAAGGGCGGCGTCGGGAAGACCTCGCTCGCCTATCATCTTTCGTGGATGTTCTCGGATATGGGTCAACGGGTCGTTGCCATTGACCTTGACCCACAAGCAAACCTCACGTCGGCATTCCTTCCCGAAGAACAGCTCGAACTGCTTTGGGACGACAACAAGTTGGACGAAGCCCAGACGATCTATCAATGCGTTCGACCGTTGACCGAAGTGGGGGACATTCTCAAACCTGCCACGCACCGCATCACGTCGCGTCTGCGCCTAGTCGCCGGCGATCTTAGTCTGGCGGGCTTCGAGGATTTTCTGTCGCAAGAATGGCCGAACAGCCTCGGTTCGGGAACCCTGTACCGACCGTTCCGGGTTCTGACAGCATTCTGGCAAGTGGCACAGATGGCGGCGCAAGAGCACGAAGCAGATTTGATCCTCGCCGATGTCGGTCCCAACCTTGGCGCCATCAACCGTTCGGCGCTTATTGGTTCGGATCACGTCATAATTCCCCTGGCCGCTGACCTATTTTCGCTGCAAGGCTTGCGTAATCTGGGTCCCACGTTGCGCGCCTGGCGGGTGGATTGGAAAAAGCGGCTGTCGAACTGGCCTTCGGCACAGTTCCAACTGCCCGCGGGTGCGATGAGCCCGGAAGGCTACATCGTTCAGCAGCATATCGAGCGTCTGTCGCGGCCGGTGCAGGCATACAGCAAATGGGCCGAACGAATTCCTGCGGTATATCGGTCCAGTGTCCTGGACGAGCCGGTCAAAAACATCTGGCTCGAAAACGACCCGTATTGTCTTGCGCGGTTGAAGCATTACCGCAGCCTTGTACCGATGGCTCAAGAAGCGCGCAAGCCCATCTTCAAACTTAGTGCAGCGGACGGCGCTATCGGTAGTCACTCGTATGCAGTTCTCGAAGCGCGTGAGCACTTTAAGGCTCTGGCGAGCCAAATCCTCGGCCGCATCGGCATGGCTGTAAACGCTTGACCATGCCCCGCCCGCATAAGGATGCCTACGAGGTCAGCGACGCCGAAAAGCGCGACCTGATCGAGCTGATCCAGCAGAGCAAGCCGCTGCCGGAGAAGTACCGCTTCGTGCTGTTCGAGGACAAGCGCGAGGTCGAGCTGGTGTGGAACGGCAAGAACGCCAACCGACTCGTGGTCGTGGGGCCAATCAATCTTCCGGTCGGCCGGGTGTTCGTGGAGGAAATCATCACGGAAATGCGCAAGCGCGGTGCCACCCGCGTCGACGTGCTGGCCTTCGAGTTCGAGATGGGTCTGTTCCCGGCGGTGCTGGAGGAAGCCAGGCAGAAAGGCATCGACCTGATTCCGAAATACATCCCGGCGGAAGTGTTCGACAAGCGCGCGGTGGACAAGGGCCAGGTGGTGTTTCACGACGTGTCGTTCGTCGAGGCCACGCCGCGCTACGACAAGAAGAACAAGCTGCGGCTGAAGATCGAGCTGACGGATTTTTCCGTGTACTACACGCAGGGCGCCGCCGAGGCCGCCATCGCCAATCTCAAGGAGGGCAAGAACGGCGTGATCTGCGATTCCGGCAAGCTGGTCAAGATCAGCAAGGACAAGGACGGCGTGGTCAAGCGCGAGGTACTGACCAAGCGCTGGACCGACTGGGTGGATTACTGGGCGGTGGATTTCGATTACCAGTCGAGGAAGGAGATCATCAAGGTGGCGGTCGAAGGCAGTGGCCAGGACGGCAAACCGCTGGAATACGAGGAGCGCTGGACCGGCAGCTATATCTTCGAAAACGAGTGGCAGTCGTTCCGCACCCGCCGCAACCGCGAGCTGGAACTCATCACCGCCGAGCACAGCTATCAGGTGCCGGGGCGCTACACCGTGGCGGTGAAGGTCATCGACATCTTCGGCAACGACACCATGACGCTGCTGCCGGTCAGCGTCGGCTGACGCCAGGCTGAACGGCGCCGCCGGCGGCGCGCGCGATATTCCGCTGGCGCCGCCGCAATTCGTCGATCATCCACAGCCGGTCCTGGCCCCAGGTGGCGAAGCCGCCGCAGTGGAATGAGGGCACGCCCCACAGCCCGATGGCTTGCAGCGCGCGGCGATTGTCCTCGGCGGCGGCCAGCGCCGTGTCCTCGTCGCCGGCGGCGTGCGTTCCGTCCAGCCCGCCGTGTTCGAGCACGTGACGCAGCCCGGCGTCTTCGGCTACGTTGACGCCTTCGGCCCACACCGCGCGGCCGGCGGCGACGGCGTAGCGCAGCTGCACCTCCGGCGCGGCCGACCAGGGATACGCGGCCAGCAGGCGCAGCACGCCGGCGCCCAGCGGGTCGTGCACGTGACCGAAGGCAATGTTCAGCTCGCGCGCGCAGCGGGCGGCGTCGCCGGCGATATACATGCGCTTGGCGCGCGGCACCGTCAGGCCGCGCATCACCATCGGCAGTACCGGGCGCAGCCGCAGCGGCCAGGAATCTCCAGCGCCCCGGCGCGCCAGCTCCACCAGCGCCAGGTAGGAGTAGGGGCTGCGGAAGCTGAAAAACACCTCCAGCGGGTCGTCCGCGGCCGGCGTCGGCGCCGGCAGCCGCTGCGGTTGACGCTCGATCAGCGGCGCCGCGCCGTCCAGCAGGCCGCGCGCGCGCAGCGCGCGCTCCAGCCACGGCAGCCGCTCCAGCGCCCAGAACCAGCGGCCGCCGAACTGCCACATTGCCGGCAGGTAATGGCCCAGCCGTTGCCGGCGCAGCGCGTTCTCGCGCAGCAGCGCCGCAGCGGCGGGCGCAGCGGCGCCAGCTCCGCCCGCAGGTACCCGGCCTGCCCATAATTGCGGGATCAACTCGGCCTCCGTGGTCAGGAAGCGCTCGGGATCGCCGGCCAGCGCCGCCAGCCGCCGTTCCACGGTCGCGCGCAGCGCCGGGTCCGGTTCTGCCGGCGGATGTCTCAGCTCGAGGCCGACGCAGGGCGCCAGACGACGGACGTCCTCGCGGGCGAAGGCGCGCTGGCGGGCAGCCTCGGGATAGGTTTCCGGCGCCGGCGCCGGCACCGGCCTGATGCGCAGCGGGACCCGCAACCGCCCGCGCACGCCGGCCAGCCAGCGTGCGCACAGATGCGAATGCGCGTCGCCGACTTCGTAGTACAGCTCCAGCGCGGCGCCGGCGCGCAGCCGCGCCGACGGATCACCGGCCCGGATCAGCAGGTGGGTCAGCCGGGATTTGAGCGTCGGTCGCGGGCGCGTGCGGAAGTCGGCCGCGGTCACAGGTAGCGGCGGACCCGGCGGCGATAGGCGCGGTAGACGTCGCCGAACTTGCGCTCCAGGTAGCGTTCCTCGCGGCGGATGACGCCGAAGTGCAGCACCGGCAGCACCGCGAGCAGCAGCAGCAGCGGTCCCCAGGCGGTATCGGCGATCAGGCTCAGGCCGACGAACAGCAGGATCAGCGACAGGTACAGCGGGTTGCGGGTGTGGCGGAAGGGGCCGTCGGTGATGATGGCGGTGGTCGGCTGCGAGGGGTCGATGGGCGTGCCGGCGCGCAGCATGGTCCTGCGTCCCCAGGCCAGCAGTGCGGCGCCGGCCAGCACCAGCGCCAGTCCCAACGCTAGTTCCAACGCCGGCAAGGCACCGCGCCCGGCCAGCGGCAGCGGCCACAGCCAGTTCAGCACCAGCGCCAGGATCAGCGCGGCGGCGAAGAACAGCGGTGGGAAGACCGCGACGCCTGGTTTGTCGCTCTGCTGCTGCACCTGCGCTCCCGGTGTGGACGGACCCGCATCGTCGCCGGTGACGGCCAGTGTCAGACTTTAGCGAAAGTCGCGCCCGACGATCAACGCCGGCGGGCGCGCCGGCGTCTGCCGGACGCCGCCGCAGCGCCCGGCCCGCCAGCAGCCAGCCGCTGCCGACCCCGCATCGGTCCGCGAGCTAGAATCCGGCGACGACAGTCGGGGCGGTGGACGCACGAACGGGTGAGCATGATGAAGCGATTGATCGATCTGGGCAGGGCGACGTTTTTGGCCGGCATGATGGTGGCTGTCGCTGCGGCCGCGGCGGCGGAGTCGCCGTATTCCGGCATGGTGACGGTGAAATCCCGCCACGGCTATGCCGAAACGCTGACGCGGCTGCAGCAGGCGATCGCCGCCAACCATATGGGGCTGGTGGCGCAGGCCAGCGCCAGCCGGGGCGCCGCGGCGCGCGGGGTGAAGATTCCCGGTAACGCGGTGCTGATGGTGTTCCGCAACGATTACGCGGTGCGCATGCTGGCGGCCAGCGTGCCGGCCGGCATCGAGGCGCCGCTGCGCATCTACCTGACCGAGACCGCAGACGGCGCGGCGGACATCACCTACCGCAAGCCCACCGCGGTGTTCGCGGCCTACGGCGTGCCAGCGCTGGATGCGATGGCGCGCGAGCTGGACCCGGTGTTCGACAAGATCGTCGCCGAGGCCGCGCGTTAGATCATCGCGGGGCGCTGATTGTTTGAGCGCTTAAGGCGCTTGAACAACCGGCTGCGCGAGATCGAGTCGGGACAGGCGCCGGAGGCGCAACGGCGAACCCGGGCCGGATCGCCCCATCGACGGCCGGGCATCGCGAACGGCGGCGTGACCAGCAAGCGCCGCCTCAGCCGGCGCCGCCGCGCCGGATGGCCACGCTGTAGTTCAGCGACACGCTGCAGGGATCGCCTGCCTTGACCCCCTGGCACTGCAGGCTGCCGGAGGCGCCGCGGCGCTTGCTGCGCGCGGCTGCCTTGATCGCCGACCCCAGGTCAAACCCGCCGCCGCTGCAGTCCCGGTCCGGACATTGGATGCCGAAAAACGCCTGCATGTCGGGCAGGAAGATCCGCTTGTGCGGCGACGAGTGCGGCTGGCCGCCCGGCAGCATGAAACGCAGTTCCACGCTGACTTCATCGACGCCGGGAAATTGTTCCGCCAGCGTCGGCACCGCAAGGTAGGCGCGTTGCTGCGCCTCGCGGGCGCGAGGATCGAAAGCGCGCGGATTGTTGGCCAACGGAGTGACCCCTTTGCTTGAGTGGTGGACGGGGTCCGTGCATCGTATCCCGATGAGCATGCTGGATACACGGCAAGGATTCGGCCGATTCCCCGGGCCGGGTTGACGAAAAACCAGCGGCTCGGGCGAAGCGGAACTCCTTCTATGATACGCCGTCTTCCGAAAACCGGGCGGAATCGGCCGCCTCGCGTCCCCGCTGCCGCGCTGCGGCCTCGCGGCGCGCGGCTTCGATCTGTGCCAGCACCGCACCGACGTCGGCCGGGGCCGGGTCGTGCTCGAAGCGGCCGGTCAGCGGCGAGTCGGGTTTCAGTTCGCCGGCTTCGTAGAGCGCCCGGATTTCGCCGGCGTACCCGGTCTGCAGCAGCTCGGGCGCGGCGCGGGCAAAGGCGGCGCGCATGTTGTCGACGTCGCGCTCGAGCATGCGCATGGCGTTTTGATTGCCGGCCGCGTTCACCGCCTGCGGCAGGTCGATGATGACCGGGCCGTCGGCGGCGATCAGCACGTTGTATTCGGACAGATCGCCATGGATCAGACCGGCGCAGAGCATGCGCACGATCTGGCCGATCATGAAGGCGTGCCAGGCGCGGGCTTGCGCCGGCGTCGGCGCCACTTCGCTGAGCCGCGGCGCCGGGTTGCCTCGAGCATCCACCACCAGTTCCATCAGCAGCACGCCGTCATAGACCCCTTGCGGTTCGGGCACGCGAACGCCGGCGCCGGCGAGCCGGTAGAGCGCCTCGACCTCGGCGTTTTTCCATTCCGTTTCCTGCAGCTTGCGGCCGTGGCGGCTGCGCTTGCCCATCGCGCGCGCGTCGCGGCTGCCACGAGCCTTGCGGCCTTCCCGATATTCGGCGAGTTTGTGGAAGCTGCGGCGTTCCGCGTCCTTGTAGACCTTGGCGCAGCGAATCCGGCCGCCGCAGGCGACGATGTAGACCGAGGCTTCCTTGCCGCTTTTGAGCTGGCGGACGACCTGGTCGACGATGCCGTCGTCGATCAGCGGCTGCAGGCCTGGGGGCGATTTCATGCGCGGTCGCGGCTCAGCGACGCGGCCGGCGCGCGGGGCGGGACGCTGGCGCGGCGGCGGTCGAGCTTGCCGCAGACGCGCGGGCAGCCACGCCTACTTCTTCTTTTTCTTCTCCGCCTTGGCCGCCCTCTTTTCCAGGATATTCATCGCCGGCTTCTTCTTGGTTTCCTTCTTGCGGTCCATGCCCTTGCTCATTTCTGGATCTCCTGGCTGGTTGCTGCGCTATCCGCTGCTCCGGCGGCGTCCGCAGGCGCATTGCGGGCCTGTCTCTTCAGGCGCTTTTCTTCCTGCTTGCGGTTTTTTTTCAGCTCGCGCTGCCGCTTGTCGAAGCCGTAGTTGGGTTTGGCCATGTTGCCTTCCGCTTGACGTGCCCGGACAGTATACCGAGCCGTCGCCTGGCCGACGCTGCGGATCGCCTTGCAGGGTTCGGCGCGCGTATCCGGGCCGCTCGACCGCAGCGGCGCTTGCGCTGCCGTTGGCGAGCGCGTCAGTGACGCTGCCGCCGTGCCCCGCGCGGCCGTGACGGCGGGCGGCTTTCCGCGGCGTCCGGCTGCAGCCGGCTGATCTGCAGCTGGCGGCTGCAGACCCAGACCTTGCGCAGCTCGCGGAACACCGCCTTGGGCATGCCGACCGGCAGCTCGACCAGGCTGTGATCGTCGAGAATCTCGACGCGGCCGATATAGCGGCTGTCCAGCCCGGCTTCGTTGGCGATGGCGCCGACGATGTTGGCTGCCTTGACGCCGTGCTGCTGACCGACCTCGAGGCGAAAGGTTTCCATCTCCGGTTGCTCGCCCCGATCCGCGTCCCGGCGCGGCGGCTGCGGCGCGCGCGCGGGCCGCCGCGGCGTTTCGGGCTGGACTCCGGATCGCGGCGGTGCCGCGGCGGTGTCCGCCCGCGGCGATGCGGTGGCCGGCGGCGGCGACGCCGGCGCGGTGGTTGCGGTGCCCGGCAGCATCGGTTTGCCGCTTTGCGCCAGCACCGCCAGCGTGGCGGCGAGGTCGGCCAGCGGCGTGCCGGAGGCGAGCTCGTATTCGCCGAGCGCACCGCGGTAGGCGTCGATCTGCGCGCGAAGATCGGCGTCGGTCTGCGCCGCGTCCAGCGTCTCGGCAAGCGTCTGTTTGAAACGTTCGAGGCGGCGCCGGTTGATGGCGTCGGCGCTGGGCGCGGAGAGCGCCTCGATCGGCTGCCGGGTGGCGCGCTCGATGGCCTTCAGCAGGTGGCGCTCGCGCGGGGACACGAACAGGATCGCCTCGCCGCTGCGGCCGGCGCGGCCGGTACGGCCGATGCGGTGCACGTAGGATTCGGTGTCGGTGGGGATGTCGTAGTTGACGACGTGGCTGATGCGCTCCACATCCAGCCCGCGCGCGGCGACGTCGGTGGCGACGAGAATGTCGATCTGGCCGTGCTTGAGGCGGGCGACGGTGCGCTCGCGGATTTTCTGCTCCATGTCGCCGTTGAGCGCCGCGGCCGCGAATCCGCGCGCCTCCAGCCTGTCCGCCAGTTCCTGGGTCGCCGCCTTGGTGCGCACGAACACCAGCATGCCGTCGAAATCCTCGGTTTCGAGGAAGCGGGTCAGTGCATCGAGTTTCTGCAGTCCGCTGACCAGCCAGTAGCGTTGGCGGATATTGGCGCCGGTGGTGGTTCTGGACTTGATCGTTACTTCCACCGGGTCGCGCAGGTAGGTCTGCGCGACGCGGCGGATGGCCGGCGGCATGGTCGCAGAAAACAGCGCGATCTGGCGTTCCTGCGGCGTGCGCTGCAGCACCCATTCGACGTCGTCGATGAAGCCCATGCGCAGCATCTCGTCGGCTTCGTCCAGTACCAGATGCTTGACGGCGTCGAGTTTTAAGGTGCCGCGCTTGATGTGATCGACGACGCGGCCGGGCGTGCCGACGACGACCTGCGCGCCGCGCTTCAACCCCTTCAGTTGCGGCGCGTAGCTCTGGCCGCCGTAGATCGGCAGCACGTGAAAGCCGGGCAGGCGGCCGGCGTACTTCTGAAACGCCTCGGCGACCTGGATTGCCAGCTCGCGCGTCGGCGCCAGCACCAGCGCCTGCGGGGTCTTTTTCGCCAGCTCGAGTCGCGACAGGATCGGCAGCGCGAAGGCGGCAGTCTTGCCGGTGCCGGTCTGTGCCTGGCCGATCAGGTCGCGGCCGTCGAGCAGCGGCGGGATGGTGCGCGCCTGGATCGGGCTGGGCGATTCGTAGCCGATCGATTCCAGCGCCTGCAGCAGCGGCGCGGCCAGCGGCAGCTCGCTGAAACGCATTGGCGGCGGCGGGTTCGGGGCGGCTGAAGGCATGCGTCGGCTCCTGGGCGAGGCTTCAGCACAGAGGCGGCGAAGCGCGGTGCGCATTGTAAACGCCGGCGGAGGATTGCAGCGGGCGTATCCCAGGCATCGCCTTGGAGCGTCGGCCGGCCGGCGCCGCGCACGGCCGCAGGACGCCGGCGAGGCGTTGGGCGGCAAGCCAATCGAGATCGTGCGCGCGGCGCCGGCTTGACCGCCGGTCAGCGCGCCTGAACAATCGTTCAACAAGGACCGACGAGGGATGCGCGATGAATGCGGCGGCGATGCGGTTCAACCAGCGATTCGCCGGTATTCCGGGCGAGCCGGGGCCGCCGTTGGTCGGCGACACTTTCCGCTCGCTGCGCGATCCGCTGGCGCTGGTGGGCGAACGGTTTCAGCGTTATGGCGCAGTGTCCTGGGCGCGCGCGCTGGGCATGCGCTTTCTGTGGCTGCTGGGTCCGGACGCCAATCAACTGGTGTTGCAGAACACCGACGAGCGCTTCGCCAACGACGGCTGGAACGCCTTCATCGGTCGCCTGTTTCCGCGCGGACTGATGCTGCTGGATTTCGCCGAACACCGGCTGCATCGGCGCATCATGCAGGGCGCGTTCCGGCGCGAGGCGCTGGCCGGCTACCTGGCGCGCATGCAGCCGGTGATCGGGCAGGAGTTGGCGCGCTGGCAACCCGGTGACGGCCTGCTGGCCTACGATCATTTCAAGCGCCTGACGCTGGAGGTCGGCAGCCGCGTGTTCGTCGGCGAATCGGCGGGGGCGCAGGCCGACGCGCTCAACCGCGCCTTTTTCGACACCGTGCAGGCGGCCACCAGCCTGCTGCGCCTGCCGCTGCCGGGCACGCGCTGGCGCAGGGGCTTGCGCGGCCGCCGGCTGCTGGAACGGTTCTTCCTCCCGCGGTTGCCGGCCAAGCGCGCCGACGCAGGCGCGGGCGACCTGTTCGCCGAGCTGTGCCGCGCAACCACCGAGGACGGCCAGCGTTTCTCCGACGAAGACATCGTCAACCACATGATCTTTCTGCTGATGGCCGCACACGACACCAGTACGATCACGCTGACCAATCTCGTGTATTTTCTCGCCAAGTATCCGTATTGGCAGGAGCGGCTGCGCGAGGAAAGCCGGACGCTGGGCAGCGTGGAACTCGAGTACGGTCAGATCGGCATGCTGACGTCCATGGATCTGGCGATGCGCGAGACCCTGCGCCTGGTGGCGCCGGTGCCGTTTCTGCCGCGGCGCACCACCGCCGAGGTCGAGTTCAAGGGCTATCGGATTCCGGCCAACGCGCTGGTGGAAATCTCGCCGGCCTTCACCCATCTGCTGCCGGAGCTTTGGCACGAGCCGGAGCGTTTCGATCCCGAACGCTTCGCGGAGGGCCGGCGCGAAGACCGGCGCCACCCGTACGCCTGGGTGCCGTTCGGCGGCGGGGTACACAAGTGCATCGGCCTGCACTTCGGCGAACTGGAGATCAAGGCGGTGCTGCACCGGCTGTTGCTTGGTTTCTCCTGGTCGGTGCCCGAGGGCTACCGGATCCGGCAGGACCATACTTCGTTGCCGATTCCGCGCGATCGCCTGCCGATCACGCTGCGTCGGCTGTGAGCGCGCGCCCGCCGCCGCCGCGAGCGGCTGCGTATCGCTATTTCCTGCCGATCACCACGCGCTGGATGGACAATGACGTCTACGGCCACGTCAACAACGCGACCTACTACAGCTATTTCGACACCGTGGCCAATCACTATCTGATCCACGAGGGCGGGCTGGACGCAAGGCACGGGGCGGCGATCGGCCTGGTGGTGTCCTCGCGCTGCGAGTATTTCGTGCCGGCGGCGTATCCGGCGGCGCTGCGCGCCGGGCTGCGCGTCGACCGGCTGGGTCACAGTTCGGTGACCTACGGCATCGCGATCTTTGATGAGGAACGCCAGCAGGCGCTGGCCGCCGGCGCCTTCACGCACGTGTTCGTCGACCGCCACACGCGCCGGCCAGTGCGGGTGCCGTTGCCGTTGCGCACGGCGCTGGCCCGGATCGCAGTTGCGGCACCAGTCGGTCGATCGGCGTAAGCGCCGTATGTTTTCATGCTTGCCATCCCTAGCGCGATTTCGGCGACTTTTGCATGGCCCGGCCCGGCCATCCTTGGCCGGGCGTTCGCCGCCGCCGCGAGTGCCGCTGGCACTCGCCAAGCGCGGCTCCTCACCCGCACTGGCGTTCATCTTCATCACCGTGCTGATCGACATTCTGTCGTTCGGCATCATCATTCCGGTGTTGCCGCACCTGGTCGAGCAGCTCTCCGGCGGCCAGATCGGGCGCGCCGCGGTGTGGGTTGGCGCGATGCAGACGATGTTCGCGGCGATCCAGTTTTTCGCCTCGCCGCTACAGGGCGCGGCATCGGATCGCTGGGGCCGACGGCGCGTGATTCTGGTGTCCAATATGGGCCTGGGTGTCGATTTTGCGGTGATGGCGTTAGCGCCGAGCCTGTGGCTGCTGTTCGTCGGTCGCGCGGTGTCGGCGATGACCGCGGCCAGTTTCTCCACCGCCAACGCCTATATCGCCGACGTGACGCCACCGCAGCGGCGTGCCGGTGCCTACGGCTTGCTCGGCGCTGCTTTCGGCATCGGTTTCGTCGTCGGCCCGGCGATCGGTGGTTTGTTGGGCAGCATTGGCCCGCGGGCGCCATTCTGGGCCGCCGCCGGTTTGTCGTTGACCAACTTCTGCTACGGTCTGTGGGTGCTGCCGGAGTCGCTGCCGCCGGAGCGGCGCAGCCGGCGCTTCCGGCTGCGCGAAGCCAACCCCTGGGGCGCCCTGCTGCTGCTGCGCCGTTACCCGCGGGTGTTCAGCCTGGCGCTGCTGGTGTTCATCACCCAGCTCGCGCATTACGTGTTGCAGAGTACGTTCGTGCTGTATACCGACTTCCGTTACGGCTGGGGACCGCGGGAGGTCGGCGCGACGCTGGCGCTGGTCGGCCTGTGCAGCGGCTTGGTGTCGGCGGTGCTGGTCGGGCGGGCGGTCGTGCGCTTCGGCGAGCGGGCCACGCTGCTCGCCGGACTGGCTTGCGGCGTGCTCGGTCTGGTGTGGATGGGGCTCGCCGGACGTGCCGCGGCGTTCGTCGCCGCCGTTCCGCTGATCGCGCTGTGGGGCTTGTCGGAGCCGCCGGCACAGTCGTTGATGAGTGCCCGCGTACCGCCCGACCAGCAGGGGCGCTTGCAGGGGACGCTGGCCAGCCTGCTGAGTTTTGCCGGCATCTTCGGGCCGGCGCTGTTCACCAACGTCTTCGCCGTCTCGATCGCGGGATCGAGTCCGGATCTGCCCGGGGCCGCGTTTCTGCTCGCCGCCGCCTTGCTGGTGGTCGGCGGCGCAGTGGCCTGGCGCGTGGCGCGGCCGCCGCCGGCTACTGTCGCCGGCGTCGCCTGAAGTACCCTGTGCTTCGATCTCGGAGTGCGCGATGAAGCTGCCGCCACTGCTGTTTGCGCTCGGCTACGCCGGGCTGATCCCGTTTTTTGCGGCGCCGGCCTGGCTGGCACTGGCGCCGGCTTCGGCGCCGGCGTGGCTCGACCGCGCCTGGTTGCTGTACGCGGCGCTGATCACCAGCTTCATGGCCGGAACCTTCTGGGGTCTGGCGCTGATGGTGATCGAAAATCCGCTGGGACGGCTCGGTGCGGTCATCGCCGCCGGCTCGATGCTGCTGACCTGGGGCGCGGCGCTGCTGCCGATGTCGCTGGCGTTGCCGGCGCTGGCGCTGGTGTTCCTGCTGCTTCTGGCCGCCGAGCTGTGGCGCGAGCGGGCGCTGGATTCCTCCCGCGCCTACCTTCGGCTGCGGCTGGCGTTGACGGTCGGCGTGTGGCTGGCGATCGGTTGGCGTTACGCGCTGCTGCGAAGCTGAGGAGCGGGCGTCAGTGCACGCTGCGCTGGCGGCCGCCGCGGCGCGCATAGTCCGGTTGCGGTTTGCCGCTGCAGGCGGCGACGCGCCAGCGGCTGCCGCCCGGAAGCTTCGGGCGGCGGTCCGGATTGACCGGCGGTTTGCGTTTCATCGTCGTTCGGCGTTTCAGAAACCGGCGGTTTGCAGTTCCATCAGCGGCGCAGCGCCGGCGCGCGCGGCGTCGATCTGGAATCCGGTTTCCGGCAGCAGTTTGGCGTAGTAGAAGCGTGCGGTGGCCAGCTTGGAGGCGTAGAACGCGTCGTCCGCGGCCGGCTCTTGTTGCTGCCGGTCCAGCGCGATGCGCGCCATCCGCGCCCAGAAATACGCGAACACCAGGTGGCCGATGATGCGTAGGTACGGCGTGGCCGCGGCGCCGGCCTCTTCCGGATTCTTCATCGCCTTCTGGCCGATCTCCAGCGTCAGTTTCTGCACCTCGCCGAGCAGGCGGGCCAAGGGTTCGGCGAACGCCTGCATCGCCGGTACTCCGGCCTGGTGCTTGACGAAACCCTGGATCAGCGTGCCGAACTTCATCAGCCTGGCGCCCATGTCGCCGAGCACCTTGCGGCCCAGCAGATCCAGCGCCTGCACGGTGTTGGTGCCCTCGTAGATCATGTTGATGCGCGCGTCGCGCACGTATTGCTCGACGCCGTTTTCCCAGATGTAGCCGTGGCCGCCGAATACCTGCATCGCCAGCGTCGTCGATTCGTAGCCGTTGTCGGTGATGAAGCCCTTGACCACCGGCGTCAGCAGCGAAACCAGATCCGCGGCGTTCTTGCGCACTTTCTCGTCGGGATGGTGGTGCTCGAGGTCGATGTGCAGGCTCACCCAGTAAGTGAACGCGCGCGCCGCCTCGACGTAGGCCTTCTGCGTCAGCAGCATCCGGCGCACGTCGGGGTGGACGATGATCGGGTCGGCCGGCTTGTCCTTGGCTTTCGGGCCCGACAGCGAGCGCATCTGCAGGCGGTCCTTGGCGTAGGCCAGTGAGTTCTGGTAGGCGACTTCGGCCAGGCCCAGCGACTGCATGCCCACGCCCAGTCGCGCGCCGTTCATCATCACGAACATTGCATTCAGGCCGCGGTTGGGCTCGCCGACCATCCACCCCTGTGCGCCGTCCAGGTTGATGACGCAGGTGGCGTTGGCGTGAATACCCATCTTGTGCTCGATCGAGCCGCAGGTCACCGCGTTGCGCCGGCCTGGCTTGCCGTCGCCGTCCGGAACGAACTTCGGCACGATGAACATCGAGATGCCCTTGGTTCCGGCCGGGGCGTCCGGCAGGCGCGCCAGCACCAGATGCACGATGTTGTCGGACATATCGTGCTCGCCGGCGGAGATGAAGATCTTGGTGCCGGTGATGCTATAGCTGCCGTCGGCCTGCGGCTCGGCGCGGGTCTTGAGCAGGCCGAGGTCGGTGCCGCAGTGCGCTTCGGTCAGGCACATGGTGCCGGTCCACTCGCCGGACACCAGCTTCGGCAGATAAGCCTGCTTGAGTGCAGGCGTGCCGTGCGCGATCAGCGCCGCGTAGGCGCCGTGCGACAGGCCCGGATACATGGTCCAGGCCTGGCTGCCGGAGTTGAGCATCTCCATCACCACGCTGTTGACCAGTTCCGGCAGGCCCTGGCCGCCGTAGTCCGGATCGCTGGACAACGCCGGCCAGCCGGCGTCGACGAATTGCTGGTACGCGGTCTTGAAGCCGGGCGGCGTGGTCACCGAGCCGTCGTCGTGGCGCGCGCAGCCGGCGCGGTCGCCGACCTGATTGAGCGGGAAGACCACCTGCGAGACGAACTTGCCGGCTTCCTCGATCACCGAGTCGATGGTGGCGGTATCGAGATCGGCGTACCTGGGGATCTGCTTCAGCGCCGGTTCGACCTCCAGCAATTCGTGCAGCACGAACTGGATGTCGCGCAGCGGTGGGACGTACGACGGCATGGGAACTCCGGTGACGGGCGTGGATGCTTGGGGAAATCGGCGGCTAAGCCTACCGGGATTCCCGGGATTTTCCAATACGCAGGCGTATGGCGCGCGGGCGGCGGGGAAACCGGCGCGCCGCCGGCCGGGAGGCTTCGGTGCGCGGGAGGGTGCGGAATCGATCAGCCGCGCCGCGCGCGCCGGGGGGCGCCGTAGCGCAGCCGGCGCACATGGGCGGCGACTTCCCGCCACTGGTCAGCGTCCAGCGTCTGCGGCGTGCCCAGTTGTGCGGCGCGCCAGTACAGCGCGCAGGCGAATTCGAGCACCAGCGCAGATTCGATTGCCTGATCGAGCGTATCGGCGTAGCAGATGGCGCCGTGGTTGGCCATCAGCGCGGCGCGGCGATCCTGCAGCGCCCGCAGCGTCACCCGCGCCAGTTCCGGGGTGCCGAACAGCCGGTACGGCGCCACCCGCACCGAACCGCCCAGCGGCAGCATCTGGTAGTGGATGCAGGGCAGTTCCTCGATCACGCACGACAGCGCGGTTGCCCACGGCGCATGGGTGTGCACTACCGCACCGGCGCGATAGCGGCGGTAGATGCCGAGGTGCAGGCCCAGTTCGGTGGTCGGCGCCAGTCCGCCGTGCAGCAGGCGGCCGCGGCGGTCCACCACGCTGACCTGATCGGCGGTCAGTTCGGCCAGCGCGGCGCCGGTGGCGGTGACGGCGATACGGCTGCTCGAGCGCAGCGACAGGTTGCCGGCGGTGCCGAGCACCAGGCCGGCCGCGGCCAGCCGTCGCCCGGCCAGCGCGATCGCCTCCCGCTCAGCGATGAGCACCGGCGATGATCCGAGGTGCGGTGCGAACATCGTCGTCGCCATCGCCACGATCGCGGGCGGGGTTTGAACCGAAGCAGACACAGGGCAGGCGCATTTCGCGAACGGCTTGGCGGGCGCTCCCAGTCTGCCACGGCCGGGTGCAGTGCGCCCCGTTTCAACGCATCATTGCGCCGGTCACTTCACGTCGAGGATCGATCATGGCGTCGCAGCGGCTTGAATTCGAAGGTCACGACGGCAGTCTGCTGGCCGCCAGGATGGACTGGCCGGCCGCAGCGCCGCGCGCCTGCGCGCTGTTCGCGCATTGCTTCACCTGCGGCAAGGACATCTTCGCCGCTTCGCGCATCAGCGCCGGGCTGGCCGCGCTCGGTATCGCGGTGCTGCGCTTCGACTTCACCGGCCTGGGCATGAGTCAGGGCGAATTCGCCAACACCAATTTCAGCTCCAACGTCGCCGACCTGATCCGGGCTGCGGATTTCCTGCGCGGGAAATTTCAGGCGCCGGCGCTGCTGGTCGGTCACAGCCTCGGCGGCGCGGCGGTACTGGCGGCGGCGGGCGAAATTCCGGAAGTCAGAGCGGTGGCGACGATCGGCGCGCCCAGCGAGCCGGCGCACATCACCGGCGCGTTCGGCGATCAAGTGGACGAGATCCGCGCGCGCGGTGAGCTGAAGGTGCAGCTCGCCGGCCGGCCGTTCCGCATTCAGCGGCAGTTCCTGGAGGACATCGAGCGCACACGGCTGCGCGGCCGCGTCGAGCGCCTCGGCCGCGCGCTGCTGGTGATGCACTCGCCGCGCGACGAAACCGTCGGCATCGACCACGCACGGCGGCTGTTCGAGGCCGCCAAGCACCCGAAGAGCTTCGTCTCGCTCGACGATGCCGATCATCTATTGCGCAGACGCGAAGACGCCGAATACGCCGCACAGGTACTGGCGGCCTGGGCTTCGCGCTATCTGCCCAGGGATGCAGCCGAAGCGCCGGCGTCCGGATCGGTCGAAGTTACGGAAACGCGCATCGGCCAATACACCCAGACGGTGCGCGTCGGCCGCCACGCGCTGACCGCGGACGAACCGCGCAGCGCCGGCGGCGACGACGCCGGTCCGAGCCCTTACGATTTTCTGTTGGCCGGGCTCGGCGCCTGTACGTCGATGACGCTGCGCATGTACGCGCAACGCAAGCAGTTGCCGCTGCAGCGAGTGAGCGTGCGGCTGCGGCACGCGCGCGTCCACGCGGCCGACTGCGAAGACTGCGAGCACAGCCAGGGTCAGATTACGGAGATCACGCGCGAGGTGGTGATCGAGGGCGCGCTGGACGACGCCCAGCGCGCCAGGCTGTTGGAGATCGCCGACAAATGCCCGGTGCACCGGACCCTGACCGGCGAAATCAAAATCCGCACGCGGCTGGCGGATCAGGCGCCGACCGAAACTCCCGCCACCTGACGCATCAGGTTTTCCTGCGCCACGCTGGCCAGCAGGCGGCCGTCGCGGCTGTAGATCAGCCCGCGCGAGAAGCCGCGGGCGCCTTGCGCGCCGGGCGAATCCATCGCATACAGCAGCCAGTCGTCAGCGCGGCCGTATTGGTGGAACCAAAGGCCGTGGTCGATCGAAGCCACCATCATGTCTGGGTGCAGGAAGCTTTTGGCGTGCGGGATCAGCGCGGTGGACAACAGGCTGAAATCGCTGGCGTAGGCCATCACGCAGCGGTGCAGCAGCGGATCGTCCGGCAGCCGGCCGGCGGCGCGCATCCAGATTTGCTGGCGCGGCGGTCCCGCCTCCGGCGCCAGCGGGTTCCACGGTTGTACCGGCCGGAATTCGATCGCCAGCTCGCGCAGGAACGCCGCGCGCAGGCGATCCGGCAACGGTTGCCGATAGCGCGCCAGCCACTGCCGGCGCAGTTCGCGCTGATCCTGCAGTGCCTCGGGCGGCGGCACCTCGGGCATCGGCAGCTGATGCTCGAGCCCGCCTTCCGGCTGCTGGAAGCTGGCGATCATGGTGAAGATCGGCCGGCCGAACTGGATCGCCTGCACCCGTCGCGCCGAGAAGTGCCGGCCGTCGCGCACCCGGTCCACTTCGTAGACGATCGGCGCGGTCATGTCGCCGGCGCGAAGGAAATAGCCGTGCATCGAGTGCGGCTGGCGGTCCTCGACGGTGCGGGCGGCGGCGGCCAGCGCCTGGCCGGCGACCTGGCCGCCGAACACGCTTTTGCCGCCGAGGTCGCGCGAGGCGCCGCGGAACAGGTTGTCCTCGAGCCGTTCCAGGTCCAGCAGGCGGATGAGATCTTCAAGAATGTGGTTCATGAATCCCCGGACGTGGCAGCGGTGCCGCCCCGCCATGGCGGTCAGAGGAAACAGCGGCCAGGCATCCGCCCCGCCGGAGCACGCACAGGCCGCCGAGGTCGCGCGAGGCGCCGCGGAACAGGTTGTCCTCGAGCCGTTCCAGGTCCAGCAGCGACACCAGATCGGCAAGTTGTCGGTGCATCGGCGCCCGGTCAGCGCTGCTGGGTAAAACGGCTGACGAAACTGCGGAACAACTCGGCGCATTCGCCCGGCGCTTCGAGCTGCGGCAGATGGCCGATGCCGGGCAAGACGTTGGCTTCGGCGGTGGGCAGCGCCTTCTCCAGAATTTTGGCGCCGGACGGGTGCAGCACGCGGTCGGCTTCGCCCCAGACGATCAGCGTCGGCGCCTGGATGCGGTCGGCCACCGGCTCCAGTGCCGGGCGTTCGCGCCACAGTTCGTCGAAGATGCGGGTGTGCAGGTCGTGATCGGCGATCGCGCGGTCGGCCAGCAGGTCGCGCACTGCGCCGGGGATGAACGGCGGCTTGGCGGTGACGTAGCCCAGCACCTGGATGAACTGTTCGTGGCTGCGCGCGAACAGCGGCGGTGCCTCGCCGGCTTCGATGCGTTGCATCATGTCGCTGGGTGCGGCGCCGGCGGCGCCCGCCGGCGCCAGCAGCCACAGCGTGATCACTCGCCGCTGGTAACGGG
>JAGWMX010000108.1 GCA_028871525.1 Gammaproteobacteria bacterium | reverse complement strand
CAGCCACAGCAGCGCCGCCAGCGATAACCCGATGCCGCGGCGCGACGGCACTCCCCGAAGTATCGATGCCATCCCCTCTGCTCCACGCAAAGGCCCCACCGCGGCAGGATCGTGCGGATCGGGCGGAGGCTTGTCAAGCGCGGCGTCAGACCGCGCGGCGACGGCGGGCGAACACCGCGGCGATGCCGTCGGCGGCCAAGGACCCGAAGGCAACGCAGTGTTTGCCCAAGGGTCGCGCCGTCTTGCTGGCGTTCTCCGATTTCCCGGACACCAGATTTGGCTATAGCTCCCCGGGCCGTGCCTGTTTATGTTCCTTTTAACAAACGACAGATGTTCAGTGGTCCGTTATGCGGCGTCCAGATCCAGATTGCCATTGCCTGGCAGTGGCGCTTCGCGGCCGCTGCCGCCGACCATCGATGTGGCGATGCGGCGCATGGCTTAACAGCCGGCGCCGCCGACGGACATCATCGCCAGCAGGTCGGCGATGAGGGCGGTGGCGGTCGTCGAATGTCGCATGAGGCTGACAACCGCCGCCACATCGCCTTCGTACAATAGGCCGATGCGCAAATGGCTCCTGTGGATCGGCCTCGGGCTGCCGGCCGTCACGGCGCTGCCGGTGCTGGTGTTGCGCTTCGTGCCGCCGCCGACCTCGGCCTACATGCTCGAGCGGCGCCTGCAGTTCGCGCTGGCCGGCCGCCCGCATCCGCCGATCCGCTACCGCTGGGTGCCGTTGCGCGACATCTCGCCGGCGCTGCAGCTGGCGGTGGTGGCTGCCGAGGACCAGACTTTTCCGGACAACTGGGGTTTCGACTTCGACGCCATCGCCGAAGCCTGGCACTTCAACCGTACCCACCGCCGCACCCACGGCGCCAGCACCATCACCCAGCAGACCGCACGCAACCTGTTCCTGTGGCCGTCCCGCACCTGGCTGCGCAAGGGGCTGGAGACGTATTACGCCGTGCTGTTGGAGACGCTGTGGCCGAAGCGGCGTATTCTCGAGGTGTATCTGAACATCGCCGAATTCGGCGACGGTATCTACGGTGCTCAGGCGGCAGCGACGATCTACTTCCGCCGCCCGGCGGCGCGGCTGGATGAATGGCAGGCGGCGCTGTTGGCGGCGGCGCTGCCGGCGCCGCGACGGCGGCACCCGGGCCGGCCGTCGCCGTATCTGCTGGGCCGCGCCGCCGAGATCGAACAGCAGATGCGTGATCTTGGTGCCGACCATCTGCAGAGGCTGGACCGGTGACGGCGGTCCTGCACGCAGGCTTGGCCATCGCCTCAATAACCGCACCTAAGATACTGTGCCGGCTGAATTTTGACGTATTGCACACAGCAACTGTGGAAAACATTGTGGACAAGGCTTGTACGAAGCCGCCGGAGATGCGCAACGGCGTGCTTTTTCAGCCCCGCGACGATTTCGTGACCAATTATAAATATTATTTAATATCATAATATTATGTATTCTTTACAAGATTCTGACAGTTTTTTGACGCAACCGCCGGGAATAGCGCCGATGCTGCACTGCAACTGTGCATAAGTGGCCGGTCGCCGCTAGCGGCATGCCGCCACCGGTATTGTGTCTGTCCGGTCTCGATCCGAGCGGCGGCGCCGGCCTGTCGGCCGACATTGAAACTTGCCGCGCGCTTGACACCCATGCTCTGCCCGTGGCCACTGCGCTGACGGTGCAGGACAGCCGCAACGCCGTGCGGGCGGTGCCGGTCGCCACCGCGTTGCTGGCGGCGCAACTCGAACGCCTGCTGGCCGACGTGTGCCCGGCCGCAGTCAAAATCGGGCTGCTGGGTTCGCTGTCGCAGGTGAAGCTGATCTCCGGCTGTCTGAGGCGTCTGTCGGTGCCGGTGGTACTGGATCCGGTATTGCGCGCCGGCGGCGGCGGCTGGCTGGTTTCGCCGGTGCTGGCGCGAGCCTTGTGCGAAAAACTGTTGTCGCAGGTGACGATGGCTACGCCGAATGCCGCCGAGGCGCGCGCACTGGCCGGCTGCAAAGGCCTCGACCTGGCGGCGCAGCGGCTGCTTGCATTCGGCTGTGCCAACGTTCTGATTACCGGGGGCGACGAGCCCGGCGAGCAGGTGGTCAATCGATGGTATCGAAACGGCGTCGCGCCACGACACTATGCTTCCCCACGCCTGGCCGGCGGCTTCCATGGCGCCGGCTGCACGTTGGCCGCGGCGCTGGCGGCGCGGCTGGCGCATGGCGATCAGCCGGCGCAGGCGCTCGCCGCCGCGCAGCGCTACACGTACCGGGCGCTGCAAGGCGCCTATGCGCTCGGCGGCGGTCGCCGTATCCCGTGCCGTCGACGCTTCGGCACTCGGCCGTGAATCCACTGTGCGGACTGTACGCGATCACTTCCGCGGCGGTCTGCGTCGACGGCATGCGGCTGCTCGACTCGGTCGAAGCGGCGGTGCTCGGCGGCGCGCGGCTGGTCCAGTATCGCGACAAGCATTCGCCGCCGGCGCTCATGCTGCGGCAGGCGCGGTTGCTGGTGGGTCTGTGCCATCGGCTCGGTGCGCGGCTGATCGTCAACGACGAGCCGCAGCTGGCCGCCGCGGCCGGCGCCGACGGCGTACATCTCGGTGGCGCCGACGCGCCGGTCGCTTCGGCGCGCGCGCTGCTCGGCCCGCGGGCGATCATCGGCGCTTCCTGCGGCCGCAGTCTCGATTACGCCCGCGACGCCGCCGCGGCCGGCGCCGACTATCTGGCGTTCGGCCGTTTCTTTGCGTCGCGGACCAAACCGCAGGCGCCGCAGGCCGCGGTCGAGGTGTTGCGGGACGCACGCGTCGAATTCGACCGGCCGCTGTGTGCGATCGGCGGCATCACGCCGGCCAACGCCGCGCCATTGCTCGCCGCCGGCGCCGATCTGATCGCCGCCGTCGACGGCGTGTTCGGTGCCGCCGACGTGCGTGCCGCCGCCGCCGCCTATGCGAAGCTGTTTGACTGACGCCGCCTGCGGCACTGGAAAGCGCGCGCGCAAACCGGGACACTTGCTGGCCATGAACCGAAAAACCCAGGATCACGGTCCCGTCGGCGGCGTGGCAACCACCGCAGCCCGCACCCAGGGCCAGGACCGTTGCCAGCAATTGTTCGAGCGTGCCCAGCGCAGCATGCCCGGCGGCGTGAACTCGCCGGTACGCGCGTTTCGCGCGGTCGGCGGTGCGCCGCGCTTCATCGACGCCGCTGCCGGCGCCTGGCTGACCGATGCCGACGGCAAACGCTACATCGACTACGTCGGCTCCTGGGGGCCGATGATTCTTGGCCATCAGCACCCCGCGGTGATCGAGGCGATCCGCGCGCAGGCGCTGATCGGCACGTCCTACGGCGCCCCCACCGGACTCGAAATCGAAATGGCGGAGCTTTTGTGCGCTTGCGTGCCGGGACTGGAGCAGGTGCGCCTGTGCAACTCCGGCACCGAGGCGACGATGAGCGCCCTGCGGTTGGCACGGGGATTCACCGGCCGCGATGCGATCATCAAGTTTGAAGGCTGCTATCACGGCCACGCCGACCCGCTGCTGGTCAAAGCCGGCTCCGGCGCGTTGACCTTCGGCGTGCCGACTTCGCCTGGCGTGCCAGCCGACACCGCCCGTCACACATTGACGGCGACTTATAACGATCTGGATTCGGTGGCGGCACTGCTGCGCGAGCATCCCGCGGAGATCGCCGCGGTGATCGTCGAACCAGTGGCCGGCAACATGAACTGCATCACACCGCAACCGGGCTTCCTCGAAGGCCTGCGCCGGCTCTGTGACGTGCATGGCGCATTGCTGATCTTCGACGAAGTGATGAGCGGTTTCCGCGTCCATCCGCGCGGCGCCGCCGGCCTATACGGGGTTACCGCCGACCTGGTGACGCTGGGCAAGATCATCGGCGGCGGCCTGCCGGTCGGCGCTTTCGGCGGCCGCCGCGAGATCATGCAGTGCCTGGCGCCGGTCGGGCCGGTCTATCAGGCGGGCACGCTGTCCGGAAATCCGCTGGCGATGGCCGCCGGTCTGGCGTTGCTGCGGGCGCTCGACGACGCCGCGATCTACGTCCGGCTGGCAGCCTACACCGAACGCCTGGTCAATGGCCTGCGCCACGCGGCCGGTGCCGCCGGAGTGCCGTTATTCGCCCGCCACGTCGGCAGCATGTTCGGTCTCTTCTTCACCGATGCAGTCTCTGTGGACCGCTACGATCAAGCCACCGCCTGCGATGTGGCCATGTTCAAACGCTTCTTTCACGCGATGCTCCAGCGCGGCGTTTACCTTGCACCGTCGGCGTTCGAAGCCGGCTTTGTCTGTGCGGCGCATGGCGAACACGAACTGGAACTGACCCTGGCTGCCGCGCGCGAAGCCTTCGTCGCAGCCCGTGCCGCATGAGTAACCGCAAAGGGCTGGTGGCGCGGCTGCGGCGGGGGATCAACCGCAGCGATTCATGGCTGAGCTATGATCTCGGCCGGCTGTTTGCCGGCGACCGCCTGCCGGAGACGGCGGTCGACGAGCTGACCGATCGTCTGCTGCTGGCGGATGCCGGAATCGAAGCGGCGGGAGCGCTCGGCGAGCACCTGCTGCGCGAGCTGCGCGCCGGCCGCATCAAAAACCAGACGCAGCTGCGCGCCGCGTTGGAGGCGGGTCTGCTGGAGATTTTGCGGCCGGTGTCGCAGCCGCTGCGGCTGCCCGATTACATCCGGCCGTTCGTGTTGTTCGTCGTCGGCGTCAACGGCGTCGGCAAGACCACCACCATCGGAAAACTTGCCGCACGCTTCAAGCGCGGCGGCAAGCAGGTCCTGATCGTAGCCGGAGACACTTTCCGCACCGCCGCCGTCGAACAGCTTGAAACCTGGGCCGATCGCGCCGGCGTGCCGATGCTCTCGCAGGGTGCCGGCGCCGACGCCGCGTCGGTGATCTACGATGCGGTGGCGGCAGCCAGGGCTCGGCGCATCGACGTCGTCATCGCCGACACCGCCGGCCGGCTCAACACTCAGACGCATCTGATGGAGGAGTTGCGCAAGATCAAGCGCGTGGTGCAAAAACACGATCCGTTCGCGCCGCACGAAGTGCTGATGGTTGTCGACGCCACCACCGGCGGCAATGCGCTGACGCAGGCGCTGGCCTTCCACGAGGCGATCGGCCTGACCGGCGTGGCGGTCACCAAGCTAGACGGCACCGCCAAGGGCGGCGTGCTGCTGGCGATCGCCAAGCGGCTGGCGCTGCCGGTACGCTATATCGGTGTCGGTGAAGGCGTCGACGATTTGCTCGAATTCGACGCTGCGGATTTTGTCGACGCTCTGATCGATGAACCGGTGGCCGCACCCGTCGACGGCTAAGCACATGGCCCACCGTGACTGAGATCATTCGCTTTCAACGCGTCGCTCAGCGCTACCCCGGCGCCGACGAAGTGCTGCGCGACATCTCATTTACGGTCGAGCAAGGGCAGATGGTGTTTTTGACCGGGCCGTCGGGTGCCGGCAAGACCACACTGTTCAAGCTGATCGCGCTGTTGGCGCGACCCAGCCGCGGCGATATCGTCGTCGACGGCGTCAATCTGGTCAGCGTACGCCACGGGCGGATTCCGGCCTATCGGCGCAAGCTGGGCCTGATCTTCCAGAATCCGCACCTGTTGCCGGAGCGCACGGTGTTCGACAACGTTGCGCTGCCGCTGCTGATCCGCGGCCACTCCGGCGCCGATATCGGCCGCCGGGTACGCGCGGCGCTGGACGCGGTCGGCCTGCTCGGACGCGAGCGCGCCTACCCGCCGATGCTCTCGGGTGGCGAGCAGCAGCGGGCCTCGATCGCCCGCGCAGTGGTCACCCGTCCGGCGCTGCTGCTGGCCGACGAGCCGACCGGAAACCTGGACCCGGCGATGGCCGCCGAGGTGATGCAACTGTTCCTGCGGTTCAACGCGGTCGGTGTCAGCGTGCTGGTTGCCAGCCACGCGATCGGTCTGATCCACGACCTGCCGTGCCCGGTCTGGCGGCTCGATAAAGGCCGGTTGCGGCACGGGGCGACGGCTGCGACTGCGGAGCAGGCGGATGGCTAAGGTGGCCGGTCGCCCGCATTCGCCGACGCCCGGTGCCCCGGTGCGCTGGCTGCAGGATCACGTGCGTGCGCTGACCGAGACCACCAGGCGGCTGCGCGTGCGGCCGGCGGCGACACTGCTGACGCTGCTGGTGATCGGCACCACGCTGGCGCTGCCGGCGAGCCTGCAGGCGCTGCTCGGCAATCTCGGCGCCGCCGGTCGAAGCCTAGGTCAGCGTTCGCTGCAGATCACGCTGTTCATAAGGGATTCCGTGGACCAAGCCGCCGGTCGGGCGCTGGCGGTGCAGCTGGCGCGGCGACCGGGGGTGGCCACCGCCCGCTACGTCTCGAAGGACCAGGCGCTGGCCGAATTCAAAGCCCGCAGCCAGGCCGCCGACGCCCTGGCGCTGATCGACGACAACCCGCTTCCGGCCAGCATTACGCTGGAGCTGGATCCGGGCCAGCCGCGGTCGCACGCACAGACGCTGGAACAGCAGTTGGCCGGTCTGCCGGAAATCGAACGCGCGCATATCGACGCCGCTTGGATCGACCGCCTGTATGCGCTGGCGAACCTGCTGCAGCGCGCAGTGTGGTTGTTGGCGGCAGCGCTGGCGGTGACCGTGCTGATCGTGGTCGGCAACACCATCCGGCTGGACATTGAAAACCGCCGCGAGGAGACCGTGGTGCTGAAACTGCTAGGGGCTCCGAACGGCTACGTGCGGCGCCCGTTTCTGTACATGGGGCTCTGCTACGGCGCCGGCGGTGCGCTGCTGGCTTGGGCGCTGGTTGCCGCCGGCATGGCGGTACTGGCCAGACCGGTGAGCGAACTGGCGGGTCTTTACCACAGCGACTTCGCGCTGCAGGGCCTGTCGCTGCGCGACGCCGGACTGTTTTTCGCCTGCGCTCTGGCGCTGGGCTGGTGCGGCGCTTTCGTCACCGTCTCGCAGCATCTGCGGCATATCGAACCAAGCTAGTACATCGTTACCATAATATATTTACACATATGCGCGTTGGTGCGATGATGTCCTCCCGAATCCTCTCGGGAGTCGGACATGACCGGAAAAACCAAGCGCGCGCCATTGACGTTGACTGATGCGCACCGCTCGATGCTGGCGGCATTGGCCGGCTCTCGCACTGCACCGGTGCGTGAAGCGGAGCGTGCCAAGGTGCTGCTCAGGTACGCGGACGGGGCCTCGATCACGGACATCCAACGCGAGGTCGGCGTGTCTCGGCCGACGAT
>JAGWMX010000016.1 GCA_028871525.1 Gammaproteobacteria bacterium | reverse complement strand
GCCGTCGCCGGCGATGGCGGCGACAAGATGATCGGCAGCGCCTGTATCTGCGCTGCGAACAATTCGGCCTCGGTGCGTAACGGCCGGCCCCGCGCCAGTCGCAGTTCGTTGATCAGCGGCTGCAACACCAGGGCGTGATCACGCTGCCCCAGGCACAGCAGCTCCAGATAATCGGACAGCTGCAGCGTCGCGCCGGACAGCGCCGCGAACGCCTCCTCGCTGGAGGAAACCCGGACCTGGGCCAAAGCCTGCAGCAGCGCCAGAATCTCGCGCGCCAGCAGCTCGCCGCCGGCGCACTGGATCATCGCCAGCGTACCGCGCACCTGACGCAATTCCTCGGTCGCGTCCAGCAACGGCGCCCGCTCGCCGGACTCCAGGTGCCGCTCGACCGTCGCGCGCACGCGCGCGAGGCTGGCCTCCAGCGGACCTTGCAGCCAGTGCAGGCCGTTGAGCGTGTGCGGAAGACCGCTGATCACGCGAAGCGCTCCATCGGCGTCGTGACCCTAAGTTCCGGCATGGACGAAAGTATCGCTGCCGGCGACCCGGTGCAGCGAGATCGCAAGCCAGGTGCGGCCTTCGCGCGCGAAGGCGCTGAGCACGAACGGCGCCCACGGCGAAGCCGCGTCGCCTGCCGGCGCCTGGCTCTGGTCGGCCGAGGAAAACTGTCGATGACCGGCGACCTCGTCGACCAGGAAGCCGGCGGGCACCGTATCCGAGTTCAGCACCAGCACCCGGTTTTCGCGCGCCTTGCGCTCATGTAAACGCACACCGAGCAGTCCGCCCAGATCGGTGACCGGCAGCAGGTTGCCGCGCACGTTGGCCAGCCCCAGCAGCCAGGGCCGTGCTCCCGGAACGCGGGTCAGAACCGGCGGCATGATCGACTCGCGCACCTCGCCGCGCGGGGTCACCAGCCAGGTGTCGCCGACGCGAAACGCCAGGCCACTCCAGTTCTGCTCGCCGGCGGCGGCATCCTGGCGTGAGCGGCGCAGCGCCGCCTCCAGCGCCTCCAGCAGCGCGAAGGGGTCATCGCACAACGCTTCCGGGGGCCGTGCCATCGTTCGCGGTCTTAGCTATCGGCCCGACGCAGATGTGCGCGCACGGCGCCGATCAGTTCGTCGCGGGTGAACGGCTTGGTCAGGTATTCGTCGGAACCGACGATGCGCCCGCGGGCACGGTCGAACAGACCGTCCTTGGACGACAGCATGATCACCGGCACCTTGGCATAGCGCGGGTTGGACTTGACCAGCGCGCACACCTGGTAGCCGTCCAGCCGTGGCATCATGATGTCGATGAAGATGATGTCCGGCTCGCGTTCGGCGACACGCGCCAGCGCCTCGAAGCCGTCGACCGCGGTGATCACCTGATAACCCTCGCGCGACAGCAACGTCTCGGCGGTGCGGCGGATGGTCTGACTGTCGTCGATCACCATCACTTTGACCGCCGGCGCTGCGGAACCGGCGCCGGTGGGTGCCGGCGAGCTGGGTCGTGGGCTTACGCTGGACACCATTCTCCCTCCTATGGGCGGCCGCGTTTCCTGCCGGCAATCGCCAGCAGATCACGCCCGCCGAATGTCTTTTTAGCACAATCAACGGCCGCCTGAACACGCCGTGCCGCGGCCGATCGGTTAATCTTGTCACCCGCCCCGGCTGGAGCGCCGCGTAATGCCGTTCGGCCCTGACTGTGCAGTCCCCAATCTCACCACCTCCACCGACGCCCCGGTGTTGGCGTTCGAATCGCGGCTGCTCGAGCGCGCCGCCGAGATCGAGGCCTGGTTCCGCCGCCAGTGGCAGGTGACGCCGCCGCCGTTCTACGCCTCGGTGGATCTGCGCAACGCCGGCTTCAAGCTGGCGCCGGTGGACACCAACCTGTTCCCGGCCGGCTTCAATAATCTGAACCCGGCATTCGAGCCGCTGTGCGTGCAGGCGATCCAGTCCGCGTTCGAGCGCATCATGCCCAGCGCCTGCGACGTGCTGCTGGTGCCGGAAAGCCACACCCGCAATCGCTTCTACCTGGAAAGCGTGGCGCTGCTGCAGGAATTGATCCGCAAGGCGGGCTACCGGGTCGAACTCGGATCACCGCGCAGCGACCTGCATGGGCCGGAGACGATGAAACTGGATTCCGGTCGCGAGCTGGTGCTGCAGCCGCTGCTGCGCGACGACGATCGCGTATCGATCGAGCGCTTCACCCCCTGTGTGGTGCTGCTGAACAACGACCTGTCCGGCGGCCGGCCGGCGATTCTGGAAAATCTGTCGCAGCCGGTGATTCCGCCGCTGGCGCTGGGCTGGAGCAATCGCTCCAAGACCCAGCACTTCACCCACTATCGCGACGTCGCCCGCGAGTTCGGCGCATTGCTGGAGATCGATCCGTGGTGGGTGGATCCGCTGTTCCGCAATTGCGGCCAGATCAACTTCAAGACCGGTGACGGCGAGGAATGCCTGGCCAGCAACGTCGATCTGCTGTTGCAGGACATCCGGGCGAAATACGGCGAATATGGCGTCAAGGAAGAGCCTTTTGTCATCGTCAAGGCGGATGCCGGCACCTACGGCATGGGTGTGCTGACGGTCAGGAACGGCGAGGACGTGCGCAAGCTCAACCGCAGCGCGCGCAAGAAAATGACCGCCACCAAGGAAGGCCGCGAGATCACCGGCGTGATCATCCAGGAAGGCGTCTATACCTTCGAGCGCTGGGTGGAGGAACCGCGCTTTTCCGAATCCCTGAGCGGCAGCGCCGAAAGCCTGCTGGGGCTCAAGGGCGCCACCGCCGAGCCGGTGGTGTACATGATCGATCATTTTGTCGTCGGCGGGTTCTATCGCGTGCACGCCGAACGCGGCATCCAGGACAATCTCAACGCCCCGGGCGCCAGCTTCAGGCCGCTGGCATTTGCCGAAGCCGGCAACTGCCCGGATCTGCGGTGCGGTCCACACGAACACCCGAACCGCTTCTACGCCTACGGCGTGGTCGCGCGGCTGGCGCTGCTGGCCGCCGCGCGCGAGGTGGCCCAGGCGCTGCTGCACGAAAGCCTGCAGTCCGGGCGCGTCGCCCGCGCCGTGGCCTGAAAAACCCGCGATGCCGAACGAGGCCGGGGCCGGTGCGCGGCACAGTGCCGCGCCGGGAACGGCGGTGATGCAGCGTAATCTGGCCGTGGTGATGGATCCCATCGAATCCATCAAACCCCTCAAGGACACCACGCTGCTGCTGCTGTTGGCCGCACAGCGGCACGGTTTCGCATTGTCCTACCTCGAGCCGCAGGATCTATGGCTGCGCGACGGCGTCGCCTACGGCCGCAGCCGCGCGCTGCAAGTCAACGACGACCCGCAGCGCTGGTTTTCCCTTGCCCCGCCGGCGCAGCCACAGCGGCTGGGCGAATTCGACGCCATCCTGATGCGCAAGGATCCGCCGTTCGACCTGGAATACGTCGCCGCAACCTACGTGCTCGAGCGCGCGCAGGCGCAGGGGGCGCTGGTGGTCAACCGCCCACAGTCGCTGCGGGACTGCAACGAAAAAGCATTTACCGCCTGGTTTCCGCGACTGACGCCGCCGACGCTGATCGCGCGCGACGACGCCGTGCTGCGCGCCTTCCACGCCGAGCACGGCGACACCATCTTCAAGCCGCTGGACGGCATGGGCGGCGCCGGCGTGTTCCGGGTGCGCGCGGATGGCCTGAATCTCGGCAGCGTGATCGAGCAGTTGACCGCCGGCGGACAGCGCAGCATCGTTGCTCAGCGCTATCTGCCGGCGATCGCCGACGGCGACAAGCGGGTATTGATGATCGATGGCGAACCGGTGGCGCATTGCCTGGCGCGCATTCCGCAGGCCGGCGAGACGCGCGGCAACCTCGCCGCCGGCGGCCGCGGCGAAGTCCGGCCCCTGGGACCGGCCGAACGGCGCATCGCCGCCGCCGTCGGTCCGGAATTAAAGCGCCGCGGGCTGTGGTTCGTCGGTCTCGACGTGATCGGCGAGCAGCTGACCGAGATCAACGTCACCAGCCCGACCTGCGCGCGCGAAATCGAGGCGGCCACCGGCATCGATATCGGCGGCGCGCTGATGCAGGCGATCGGCCGGCGGCTCGCCGCCGGCTGACGCTTGTCAGCGCCCGCCGGCGCCCGGATACTAGCGCCATGGCCGAAGAACGCTATTGCAACAACCAATTCCTGGTGGCCATGCCGAATCTGGGCGACGCCAACTTCGATCACTCGGTGACGCTGCTGTTCGAGTACACCGCCGGCGGCGCGACCGGCCTGGTGATCAACCGGCCCACCGACTTGAAACTCGCCGACATGCTCCGGCACATGGAACTGGAGCGCTCGGCGCTGAGCGGCGATCCGATCGTGTACTGGGGCGGCCCGCTGGCGCGCGAGCGCGGTTTCGTGGTGCATCGCCAGCCGGGCGGCTGGGAATCCAGCCTGGAACTCGACACCGACCTGTTCCTGACCAGCTCGCGCGACGTGCTGGCGGCCATCGGCCGCGGCCAGGGACCGCAGGACTACCTGGTGGTGCTCGGCTATGCCGGCTGGGGCGAGGGCCAGCTCGATGAGGAGATCCTGGCCAATGCCTGGCTGACCACCCCGGTCAGCCGCGAAGTGTTGTTTCGGCTGCCGCCGCCGCAGCGCTGGCTGGCCGCGACCCGGCTGATCGGTGTCGATCCGGCCAGCCTGGCCAGCGTCGCTGGCCACGCATGACCGACACCTCCCCCGTGGCGCTGCCGCCCGGAGGCATCGTTCTCGGATTCGACTACGGCACGCGGCGCATCGGCGTCGCGATCGGCGAGCAGGTGACCGGCGGCGCGCGGCCGTTGCCGGCGCTGGTCAACCGCCGCGCGCCGGACTGGCAGACTCTGGGCAGGCTGATCGAACAGTGGCAGCCGCAGGCCTGCGTCGTCGGCCTGCCGCTGGACCAGGAAGGCGGCCGACAACCGATCACCCGGCAGGCCGAAACCTTCGCCGAACAGTTGCGCCGCCGCTATGGCCTGCCGGTGTATCTGTGCGACGAACGCTTCTCCTCGCGCGCCGCCGACGACGAGTTGCGGCAGGCACGCAGCGACGGCCGCATCCGCCGGCGCCTGCGCAAAAGCGACCGCGACGGCATGGCGGCACGGCTGATCCTTGAGCAGTTCCTTGATTCCTCTGCGGGCACGCAGCGGCGATGAATACCCACCTGCAGCTCGACGAGCGCGGCCGGCTGCGTCATCTGCTGACGCTGGAAGGTCTGCCGCGCGAACATCTGCTCGAACTGCTGGACCGCGCCGAGTCTTTCGCCGGCGCCGGCGACAACCGCAGCAAGAAGCATCCGCTGCTGCACGGCCGCACCGTGGTCAACCTGTTCTTCGAACCGTCCACCCGCACCCGCACCACTTTCGAAATCGCCGCCAAGCGGCTGTCGGCCGACGTCATCAACCTGCAGGTCGACGCCAGCTCCACCAGCAAGGGCGAGACGCTGCTGGATACGCTCAAAACGCTGGAGGCGATGCAGGTGGACCTGTTCGTGGTGCGCCATCAGGCCTCCGGCGCCGCCCACTTCTTCGCCGCGCATGCCGGCCCCGGGGTCGCGGTGCTCAATGCCGGCGACGGCCGTCACGCCCATCCGACGCAGGCACTGCTGGACGTCTTCACCATCCGCCGTCACCGGCCCGACTTCCGCAAGCTGACGGTGGCGATCGTCGGCGACGTGCTGCATTCGCGCGTAGCCCGCTCCGACATCCATGCGCTGCACACGTTCGGGGTGCGCGAAATCCGCGTGGTGGCGCCACGCACGCTGATTCCGGCCGGGATCGAAACGCTCGGGGTACGGGTCTGCCATACGCTGCAGGCCGGCCTGACCGGCGCCGACATCGTCATGCTGCTGCGGCTGCAGAAAGAGCGCATGGTGGGCGCCTTCCTGCCGTCCACCGCCGAATTTCATCGCGACTTCGGCCTGACCGCCGAACGCCTGGCAAAGCTGGCGCCGGAGGCGCTGCTGATGCACCCTGGGCCGATCAACCGGGGCGTCGAGATCGGCGGAGAACTGGCCTACGGCGCGCCATCGCTGATCCTGGAGCAGGTCAGTCACGGCATCGCCGTCAGGATGGCGGCGATGGCGATGATCATCCACGATCGCAACCCCGTGGCCAAGGGCCGGAGAACAAGGTGAAGCGCCACCCACCCGCGCCGTCCAGCGCCGGAGCCCCGGGCACCTCGTTGCTGATCAAAAACGTCCGCGTGCTCGACCCGGCCGCCGGACTCGATTTCGTCGGCTGCCTGGGCATCCGCGGCGGCCGCATCGACTATCGCGATCGACCGCCGCCGGCGGCGGCCTACGCCGACGTGATCGAAGGCGACGGCCGCTGGGTGATGCCGGGGCTGGTCGATCTGTGCGCGCGGCTGCGCGAGCCCGGCGCTGAACACAAGGCGACCATGGCCAGCGAGGCGCCGGCGGCGCTGGCTGCGGGCATCACCGCGCTGTGCCTGCCGCCCGACACCCGGCCGGCGATCGACAACGCCGCGGTGGTGGCGCGGGTCAACCGCATCGCCAAAGCCGCTGGCGGCGCCTTCGTCTACACGCTCGGCGCGCTGACCCAGGGCCTGCGCGGCACGGCGCTGGCGGAGATGAGTGCGCTCAAACAGGCCGGCGTGGTCGGCGTCAGCAACGCCGCCGCCCCGCTGGACAACGCACGGGTGGCGCGGCGCGCACTGGAATACGCCGCCGGGCTGGAACTGACCGTGCACGTGCTGGCGCTGGAAGCTTCTCTGGCCGCCGGCGGAGTGGCCCACGAAGGTCCGGTGGCAACCCGGCTGGGCCTGCCGGCGATCCCGGTGGCCGCCGAAACCACCGCCATCCGGCAATGGCTGAGCCTGGTTGAGGACACCGGCGCCAGGGTGCACTTCGGCCGCCTGGCCAGCGCGCGCGCGGTGGCGCTGATCGAGTCGGCCAAGGCACGCGGCCTGCCGGTGAGCGCCGATGTCGCCGCTCATCAACTGTTTCTGACCGAGGCCGATCTGGAAGACTTCAACGCGATGGCCCACGTCATCCCGCCGCCGCGGTCGGCGGCGGATCGCGAGGTGCTGCGCGCGGCGTTGGCCACCGGGGTGATCGACGCCGTTTGCTCGGATCACCAGCCGCACGAAGCCGACGCCAAGATCAATCCGCTGCCGCTGACCGAACCCGGCATCTCGGCGCTGGAAACGCTGCTGCCGCTGACCCTGAGCTTGGTCGAAGAAGGCGGGCTGGGGCCGCTGGCGGCGGCCGCGCGACTGTCGGCGGCGCCGGCGCGCATCCTCGGCATTGCCGGCGGCAGCCTGGCGCCGGGGGCCGTCGCCGACCTGGTGTTGATCGATCCGCGGGCGCGGCGCCGGCTCGACGCCCGGCACTGGCGCAGCGCCGGGCACAATACGCCGTTCTTCGGCTATCGGCTGCCGGCGCCACCGCTGGGGGTCTGGCGCGCCGGCATGCCCGCGCTGGTTTATAGTTGAACGCGTGCGCGTCGGCGACGGCGTCGAGACGAGGCGGGTCGGCCGATGCGGGAATTGCCAGTGGCGAGCCGGTGTTGCAGTCGCCGGCGGTGCTTCGTGCTTTTGACCAGGGGGCTTGCAAAAGATGGCCAAGATCATGGTGGTCGACGACTCTCCCACCGACAAGGAACAGTTGAAACTGGTCCTGAGCCGCGCCGGGTATGAGGTGCTTGAAGCGGGCAGCGGCGCTGACGCGATCGAGCTGGTGCACCGATTCAAACCTGACTGCATCGTCATGGACGTGGTGATGCCGGGCATCAACGGCTTCCAGGCCACCCGCACGCTGGCGCGCGACCCGGACACCGCCAATATCCCCATTATCGTCGTCAGCGCCAAGGATCAGGAAACGGATCGGTTGTGGGCGATGCGTCAGGGCGCGCGTGCCTATATCGTCAAGCCCGTCAAAGAGTCGGATCTGATCGAAAAAGTCAACGCCGCGCTCGGCGGCTGAAAGGAAGGCAGCTGATGGCCGACAGCAGGAATGTCCGCGCGCTGGGCGCGCCCCAATACGCGTTGCTGGCGATTGCCTCGGCGGCAATGATCGTGGCCCTGGGTCTGTTTTTCTGGTCGCAGCGCCGGCCGCCGACCACCGCTGGCGATGCGATGGCGGCGCTGGCCGCCGACACCCAACGGATGCTCGCCAGTGAGCCCGGAGCCGAGGACGCGCTGACGCAGGCGTTGCGGAACGTCGACCGGCGCGTGACGGCGGCCGGCGCCGAAGGTCGGCGGTTGTGGTCGCCGGTCAGAGGCGCGGCTGAGGATCTGCTGAAACAGGCGCCGTCGGTAGCCAAAGCACGGCAGGCCGCCGCCGCGCTCCAGGCGGCGCTGCCGGCAGTGGAGAGTGACTATGGCGCCATCGCCGCTCAGTTGGCCGAGCGCGGCGCGCCGGCGGCACAGCTCTATCTGGCCGCGGACCAGCTGATCAAGCTGGCGCAGCTGCGTGCCGCTGCCGCGCAGGCGCTGACCCCGGGCAGCGATGCCAAGGCGCTGGCCGCCGCGCTGAACCAGGCGACCCAGAGTTTCCTCAGCAACAATCAAACCTTGATCCAGCCGCCGACCGGCGGCAAAGACGCCACCGTCGCCGACCGGGCCCGCGACGGCGGCAAAGCCTTCGCCGCGGTGGCGGCGGCGGCCGGCGATCTGGGCGCCGCGTTGCCGGCGCTGGCGCAGGCGCGCGCCGACGCGCAGCGCGTCGAGGACGCCGTCCCGCCGCTGACGCGGACGCTCGGCGGCCTGGCGTCGACCGCCATCTCGCCGCTGCAATGGGTGATATACGGTGCCGGCCTGACGGCATTGCTGGCGCTGCTGATTTTCATCGCCAGCTTCAACCTCACGGTCCGCTCCCGGCAGGCGCAGCAGCAGGCGCAGGAAAAACGCCAGCAGGAGGCCATTCTGCAGCTGCTGGACGACATCACCAACCTGGCCAACGGCGACCTGACCGTGGAAGCGCAGGTCACCGCAGACTTCACCGGCGCCATCGCCGACTCGATCAACTACACGGTGCAGACGCTGCGCAGCCTGGTCGGCACCATCAACCAGACCTCCCGCCAGGTGGTGTCGGCCGCGGCGAGCACGCAGCGTATCGCCAAACAGATGAGCGGGGCTTCCGAACGGCAGTCGCGCGAGATCGCCGAGGTCACCGAGGCGATTACCGAATCCAGCCATAACCTGAATGCTGCTGCCGACCGTGCCGAGGAGCTGTCGGTGCAGGCGCAGAAATCGGTCGAGACCGCCAACGACGGCGCCGCCACCGTCGGCCGCACGATCCAGACCATGGCCACGCTGCGCGATCAGATCCAGGACACCGCCAAGCGCATCAAGCGTCTCGGCGAGTCCAGCCAGGAGATCGGCAACATCATCGAATTCATCAACGACATCGCCGAGCAAACCAACACGCTGGCGCTCAACGCCTCGATCCAGGCGGCGATGGCCGGTGAGGCGGGACGCGGCTTCGCGGTGGTGGCTGAGCAGGTCCAGCAGCTCGCCGAACGCGCTGGCTCGGCGACACGACAGATCGAAACGCTGGTCAAGACCATCCAGACCGACACCCAGGAAGCGGTGTCTTCGATGGAACGCTCCACGTCCAACGTCGTTGCCGGCGCGCGCTCGGCCGAGGAAGCCGGCCAGTCGCTGACCCGCATCGAGACCAGTTCGCGCGAACTGGCGCAACTGATCGGCGACATCGCCGGCACGGTGCGGGCGCAGTCCGAACAGGCCACGAGTCTGGCCGGCACTATGCGATCGATCCAGCAGGTCGCGGTGCAGACCTCATCCTCGGCCGACCAGACCTCGCGCGCGGTCGGCGAGCTCAACACCATGTCCGACCAGCTGCGCGAATCGGTGGCCGGTTTCCGCCTGCCCGAAGAGAACGACGCTGCGGCCTGAGCCCGTCGCCGGCCGACCGTGGACGGCCGCGGCGTGCAGGTGGCACCGGCGGGATCAGCCGGCCCAACGCCTGCGTTGCCGACAGCGGTGCAGTTGATAAAATGACGGTGCAAACGGATGCCCGCTGCGCGCGCCGTTTCCCCCTATCTCACGAGGAGCATTGATGAGCTATCAGGCTGATCTGGAACGTCTTTTCGGATTGAAGGCTATCGACTACCAGTACGGCCTGAGCAAGGCGTCACTGTTTGACGAGGCGATCGCCAACGACCGCGGCCGGGTGCGTCGTGACGGCCCGTCCGCTGCGCAGAAAGCCTACCCCACCGCGCTGGGCACCGACGGTCCGCTGGTCTACTACACCGACCCGGACTGTACTGGCCGGCGCACCAAGGACACCTACGCGGTAGCCTGGCCGGAGGTCAAAGACCAGATCTGGTTCAAGGCCGACCTGAACCCCTACGAGCCGCAGGCTTATCAGGGCCTGCTCAAACGCGTGGTCGAGCACGTCAACGCCAGCGGGCGGAAGCTTTACGTCAAGGACGTGTTCATGGGCTCCGACCCCGAGTTCGCGGTGCCCTACCGCTTCGTCGGCGAGTACGCCACGCACGCGCTGTTTGCGCACAACATGTTTCCGAAGGACTTGCAGGGGGTCAAGGACGTCGAAGCGCGGCGCTGGACCATGCTCAACGTGCCATCCTTCGTCTGCGAACCGGGGCGGGACGGCTGCCGTAGCGAGGCGGCGGTGGTCATCGACACCCGCAACCGCATCTGCCTGGTCGCCGGCCGCGCCGATTACTGCGGCACCGTCAAGAAAACCATTTTCACCGTCGGCAACTTCCTGTTCCCGCTGGAAGGCCGGCTGTCGATGCACTGCTCGGCCAACGTCGGCGCGGACGACGACGCCGCGATCCTGTTCGGCCTGTCCGGCACCGGCAAGACCACGCTGTCGGCCGACGCCGACCGTCGCTTGATCGGCGACGACGAAATCATCTGGTCCGACAACGGCCTGTGCAATCTCGAGGACGGCTGCTACGCCAAGCTGATCAACCTCGACAAGCAGGCCGAGCCGGTGATTGCCGCCGCGCTCACGAAACCCGGCACCATCATCGAAAACGTGCCGCCGCTGCCGGGCAGGGAGATGGCGGACTGTCACCCGGACGAGCTCGATCTGAGCGACGCCGCCATGACTGAGAACACCCGCTTTGCCTACCCGCTGTCGGACAATCCCAACGTGATGCCGGACGGCCGCGGCCCGCACCCACGGACCATCGTACTGCTGACCGCCGATGCCTTCGGCGCGCTGCCACCGATCTCGCTGCTGCAGCCGGCCGACGTCATGTATCACTTCGTCTCCGGTTTCACTTCGCGCGTGGCCGGCACCGAGGTCGGCATCACTGACCCGCAGCCGACTTTCTCGGCCTGTTTCGGCGGCCCGTTCATGGCGCACAAACCCAACGTCTATGCCAAACTGCTGGCCGACAAGATGCAGCGGCACCAGACGCGCTGCGTGCTGCTCAACACCGGCTGGAGCGGCGGTCCATACGGTGTCGGCAACCGCATGCAGCTGTCCGTCACCCGCGCGCTGCTCAACGCCGCGCTCCAGGGTCAGCTCGATCATGTCGACACCGAGACCCAACCGATCCTCAATCTGAAGATGCCCAAGTCCTGCCCCGGCGTGGACAACAGAATTCTCAATCCGCGCAACACCTGGGCCGATCCCGCCGCCTACGACGCCACCGCCGCCAAGCTGCGCGACATGTTCCGCAAAAACTTCACAGCCAAGGGCTTCGCAGCTTTCGGCATCCAGGCGCGGATCTGAAGCCGCGCGTGAGCCCGCCGTCCGCGCATCGCATTTTCTGCATCGGCAAGAACTACGCCGCCCATGTCGCAGAACTGGCCCACCTCGGTCATGCGCCCGCCGGGGAGCTGGTGGTGTTCATGAAACCGGCGTCCGCAATCGTGCCGGCTGGTGCACCGATCCCGCTGCCGCGCGGTTTCGGCGCAGTGCACCACGAGGCCGAACTGGTGGTGAGCCTGGGCGGCTTCGGCGACGGCGGCCGCGACCTCGCTGAAACCGAAGCCGTCCGCTATGTGAAGCGCATCACGTTGGGTCTGGACCTGACGCTGCGCGAGCTGCAGACGCAGCTCAAGAACAAGGGCGCGCCGTGGGAGCTGGCCAAGGCCTTCGACGGCGCCGCGCCGCTCGGCGACTGGGTGGACTGGCACGGCGGCGATCTGCAGGCGATCCACTTCACCTGCCGGGTCAACGGCGAACCGCGCCAGCGCGGCGACACCTCGAAGATGCTGTTTCCGGTCGCGCGCCAGATCCACATCTTGAGTCGCACTTGGAAACTGATCGACGGTGACGTGATCTTCACCGGCACGCCGGCGGGCGTCGGCCCGCTGACGCCGGGCGATGAGATCGCGCTCGAGAGCGAGTTGATCGGCCGCTACGCCTGGCGCTGCGTCTAATACCCGATCGCTTCGCCGTCCTTGCGCATTTCGGCCGCCCCCCAGTAGACGCGGTTCTTCGCGTCGTAGCGGATCGCCTCGTAACCGCCGAACGCGCCGGTGCCCGGCACCACTGCGTAGCCGCGCCGGGCGAGTTCCGCCTTCACCGCGGGATCGAAACCGCTCTCCATCTCCACGCTGCCGATGCCCTGCGACGGCTCACCGGTCGGCTCGGCGTTGCCGTAGTGACGCCAGCGCGCGGCATCGCCGGCTTCCTGCACGTTCAAGCCGAAGTCGATGATGTTGGTCAGCACCTGCACGTGTCCCTGCGGCTGCATATCGCCGCCCATCAGACCAAAGGCCAGGAACGGCCGGCCGTCCTTCATCACGAAACCTGGAATGATGGTGTGGAAGGGCCGCTTGCCGGGCGCATAGACATTCGCCGCGCCCGGCTTGAGCGAGAACAACTCGCCGCGATCCTGGAACATGAAGCCGAGACGATCGGCCACCAGCCCCGAGCCCATGCCGCGGTAATTGGACTGGATGATGGACACCATCATGCCGTCGCGGTCGGCGGTGGCAAAATAGGTGGTGTCGCCGTCGAACAGCCCGGGATCGCCGGGACCGATGGCCGGGTTGGCGTGACCCAGGTGGATTGATTTGCGCCGCCGGTCGGCGTAGGCCGCCGAGATCAGGCCCTGCATCGGCACCTTGACGAAACGCGGATCGGCGTAGTACTTGGCCAGATCCTCGTAGGCCAGCCGCTTGGCCTCCAGCATCGCGGTGAGCGCATCGGCGCTGCCGATGCCCATCTTCCTCAGATCGAAACCCTTAAGGATCTGCAGCATCTCCAGCACCGCGAAACCCTGGCCGTTGGGCGGCAGTTCGTAGACGTCGTAGCCGCGATAGTTCACCGATTGCGGCGTCACCCATTGGCCGTGGTAACCGGCGAAATCCGCGTAGCGCAGGTCGCCGCCGATGCGCTTGAAATAGGCGTCGATGGTGTGCGCGATCCTGCCTTTGTAAAAAGCGTCGCGCCCGCCCTTGGCGATTTCGCTCAGCGTGTTGGCCAGATCCGGGTTGCGGAATACCTCGCCCTGCACGGGCGTCTTGCCGTCGATCAGGTAGGTGTGACGGGCGTTGTCGAGCTCCTCGATCATCGCCTTGTTCTTCTCGAACGCGGCGAAGTTGAGTTTCCAGTATTTGGCCACCAGCTCGGTCACCGGGAAGCCGTTGTTCGCGTAGGCGATCGCCGGCGCCAGATCTTCGGCCATCGGCAGCCGGCCGAACTTCTGGTGCAGCGCGAACCAGGCGTCGACCGTGCCCGGCACGGTCACCGGCAGCGAACCCAGCGGCGGGATGTGATCCTGCTGCGGCAGTCCGGCCTTGGCGTAGGCCGCCTTGACCTCCTGTTCGAGCCTGGCCAGGTCGCGGCCCTTCGGCGCGTAGCCGGAGCCGTTGTAGCCGTAAAGCTTCCCGGTTTTCGGATCCCAGACGATGGCGAAGCAGTCGCCGCCGATGCCGTTGAGCACCGGTTCCATCAGGCCCAGCGCGGCGTTGGCGGCGATCGCCGCGTCCACCGCGCTGCCGCCCTGCTTGAGAATATCGACGGCGATCAGCGAGGCCAGCGGCTGCTCCGTTGCGGCCATGCCGTGCTGTGCCAGCACCGGCGAACGAGTCGCCCACGGCAGGCCCGAGTAACGGTCACCGCGACCGATATCTCCGGCCCACGCTGGCGCCGTCACCGCAAAACCCAGCACGCCCGCCACCACAGCTCCGATCCAGCTGATTCGCAACATCATGCCCTCCACCTCGGCAAAATTCATAACGCCGCCGCAATCGTCAATCATCTACCATAGACCGGTGCGCAGACCAAAGGCCAGCGGCGGTTATCGCGCTCGCCGCGAAAACCGCCCGTGAACCCGGACAGTGGCCGCGCCGCATCCCCGCCGACGGGCAGGGTCGAATCTTTCGATGCCCGCTCCGGGCTGGCGCTGGTGGTCGCCTTCGGTATCGTCAGCCTGTTCGCCGACATGACCTACGAAGGCATGCGCTCGGTGGTCGGGCCGTTCCTGGCCACCCTCGGCGCCAGCGCTCTGGTGGTCGGCCTGGTCGCCGGCACCGGCGAACTGGTGAGCTATGCGCTGCGCCTGGCCACCGGCGCCTGGGCCGACCGCAGCGGCTGGTACTGGCCGATCACGCTGGCCGGCTACGTGCTGCAGATGGCGGCGGTGCCGCTGCTGGCGCTGGCGCAGCACTGGCCGGCCGCCGCCGCGCTGATCGTGCTCGAGCGCGTCGGCAAGGCCACGCGCAATCCGGCGCGCAACGCGATGCTGGCGCGTGCCGGCGATCACATCGGCCACGGCTGGGCGTTCGGCCTGCACGAGTTGCTGGACCAGATCGGCGCGCTGGCCGGCCCGCTGATCGCCGCCGCGGTGCTGGCGCGCCACCATCAATACCGGCTGGCCTTCGCCTGGCTGGCGGTGCCGGCGCTGATCACGCTGGTACTGGTATTCGGCATGTTTCTGCGCTATCCGCGGGCGGGCCGGATCGCGCACCCGCCGGCCGGCGCGGCGACACACGCAACCGGCTATGGCCGCGCGTTCTGGTTCTACTGCGCCGGCGCGGCGCTGGTCGCGTTCGGCTTCGCCGACTATGCTCTGGTGTCCTACCACTTCGCCGAGGCCGGCACCGTACCGGCCGCCTGGATCCCGATCTTCTACGCCCTGGCCATGGCCGCCGCCGGCCTCGGCTCGGCCGGCATCGGCAAACTGTTCGACCGCCGCGGGCTGGCGGTGCTGCTGCCCGCGATCGGCGTCACCGCGGCGTCCGCTCCGCTGGTGTTCCTCGGCGACCGCGGGCCGGCGCTGGCCGGCACGCTGCTGTGGGGGCTGGGGCTGGGCGTGCACGAGGCGACGATGTCGGCAGCGGTGGCGCACCTGGTGCCCGCCCACCGGCGCGCCGGCGCCTATGGCCTGTTCATGGCGCTATTCGGCATGTCCTGGTTTGCCGGCAGTGCACTGCTCGGCGCGCTGTACGGCGTCTCGATCAACGCGGTGACCGCGGTCGCGGTGGCCGCCCAGTTGCTGGCGCTGCCGCTGATCGGCATCGCAGCCCGTGGCTGGCGGCGATAGACGTCTGCGGCGGCCGCCGGGGCGCAATTCTCCCGCGGGCCGTCGGTGAATTTCCTCGCCCACCTCTGGTTGACCGAACGCGCCGGACTGCCGCTGGCCGGCGCGGTGCTCGGCGACGTGTTGCGCGGGCGCATCGACACGCTGGGATTGCCCACCGCACTGGCGGCCTCGGTGGCGCTGCACCGGCGAATCGACGCCGCCACCGACAACCATCCGACGCTGGTGAGGCTGCGGGAAGGTTTTCCGCACGGCGCACGGCGTTACGCCGGCCCGGTGCTAGACGTCGTCTGCGATCACCTGCTGGCGCGTGGCTGGCCGCGTTTTCATGCGCTGTCGCTGTCGGAGTTCGCTGCATACGCCGCGGCACGGGTCGCCGTCGAGGCTCCGCGCTTTGCCGCCGCCGGCGCAGCGGCGCCACGCACGCCGGCGTTCGCCGCATGGCTGACCGGCTACAGCGAACCCGCCGGCGTCGAACGCGCGCTGACGCGGCTGGCCCGGCGTGCGCGACGTCCCCTGCAGGTGGCTGCGGCGTCTGCCGAATGGCGATCGGCAGCGCAGCGGCTGGCGCCCGACTTCGACGCGCTGCTCGACGCGCTGCTGGCGGTGCACCGGGCCGGATGAGTCCGTGCGGCAGCGGGATCGGTGTCCGTGATCGGATGGCGCCGTCATCCGCCAACGCCGATGCCGCACTACAATCCGCAGTCATGGATGACCTGGCCCCTGTCGAGGTGGCGCGCGGCGCGTGCATCCGCCGGCCGGCCGAGCTGCTGGCCGAGCTGGGTCTGGATCCGTCGCTGCCGCAACTGGACTTCGAGCGATTGCAGGCGTTTCCGCTGCGGGTGCCGCGCAGCTTCGTCGCGCGGATGCGGCGCGGCGATCCGCGCGATCCGCTGTTCCTGCAAGTCTGGCCCGCGGCGCGCGAGGCCGACCGGCACGGCGGCTTCGGCCGCGATCCGGTCGGCGAGTGGCCGCAGCGCGCGGCGGGCGGCGTGATCCGCAAGTACCGCGGCCGCGCACTGGTGGTCACCACCGGCGCCTGCGCCGTGCACTGCCGCTACTGCTTCCGTCGCCACTATCCCTATGGCGACCCGTTCGGCGCGCGCGGCGGCTGGCGGGCCACCTTGACCGAGCTGGCCGCGGACGCCAGCCTCGAGGAAGTGATCCTGTCCGGCGGCGATCCGCTGAGCCTGGACGACGACAAGCTGGCCGCGCTGATCCACGGCCTGAACGCGATCCCGCACCTGCGCCGGCTGCGGCTGCACACGCGTACCGCGGTAGTCGAGCCGCAGCGCGTCGGTGACCGTCTGCTGGCGGTGCTGGCGCAAAGCCGGCTGACCCGCGTGGTGGTGCTGCACACCAACCATGCCAACGAACTGGACCGTTCGGTAGCCGCGGCCTGCGCCGGACTGCGCCAGGTCTCCTGCCTGCTGCTGAACCAGTCGGTGCTGCTAGCGGACGTCAACGATTCGGTCGAGGCTTTGGCGGCGCTGTCGCAGGCGCTGTGCGATCTCGGCGTGTTGCCGTACTATCTGCATGTGATGGACAAAGTGGCCGGGGCGGCTCATTTCGAGGTCGACTCAACCCGCGCAGCGTGGTTGATGCGCGGGCTGGCGGCGTGCTGCCCGGGTTACCTGGTGCCGCGACTGGTGCGCGAACGCGCCGGTGCCGCGGCCAAGGAATGGATCGGGTGGTAGCCGCGGCCGGCGCCGTACAGCTGGCGCCCAGCGGGGTGGTGCTGGTGATGGCGGCTTCCGAAGAGCCGGCCAAGCGCATCGAAAGCCGCCTGCGCAATTCCGGTCATCCGCTGCGCAGCGCCTGGGTGTCCGACCTGGAGGAGCTGGGCGATGTCCTGGCCCGCCAGCAGCCGGACCTGCTGATCACCGAGGTCCAGATCGGCCGGGTCACCGCCAAGCAGGTGCTGGAGCTTTGCGCGCGGCGGTGCCCGCAGTTGCCGGTATTGCTGCTCGGAATGCACTCCGGCGCCGAGGCCGCCGGCGCCGCGCTGGCGGCGGGCGCGCACGATCTGGTGGCGCTGGACGACGAATCCCTGGGGCATCTGGAGGCCGTGGTCCTGCGCGAAGTCACCGCCTACCGCCAGGCGCGCGAATTGACGGTGGCGCGCTCCCAGTTGCTGGACTATCGCTCGCGTCACCAGCAGCTCACCGAACGCAGCACCGACGCTATCGCTCACGTTCGCGAAGGCATCGTCGTCAGCGCCAACGCCACGTTCGCCCGGCTGCTGCGCGCCAAATCGCCGGACGATCTCGCCGGCGTGCCGCTGATCGATCTGGTCGAAGCCGACCAGCAGACCAAGGTCAAGGAGCGGTTGCGCGCGGTGCTCAAGGGCAAGTACAACGGCGAGCCGCTGGAACTGGCGCTGCGCAGCGGCAGCGGCCGCATCGATGTCAAGGCCAAGCTGGTCCTCGGCAGCATCGACGGCGAACAGACCATCGAGCTGCTGGTGCGCGACGAGCCCGCTCCGGGTCGCGGCGCTCTGCCGCTGCTCGGCGGGCGCGCGGCGTTCGCACGCGCGATCGGCACGCCGGCGCCGGCCAGCCAGACCCGGGCGGCGATAATGCTGCGGATCGACGAATTCGCGGATCTGGAATCGCGGATCGGGCCGATCGACGCCCAGGAGGTGTTTCAGCGCGTCGTCGAAGCCGTGCGTGCGCAGCTTCAACCCGCTGACCTCAGTTTTCCGTTTTCGACCGACGAGCTGGCGCTGTTGATCCGACGCGGCAGCTTCAGCGACATCGAAGGCTTCGGCGAACAGTTGCGTGGCCACCTGTCCGGCCAGATCTACGCCACCCGGCGGCACGAGGCGCAGGTGCGTGTCAGCGTCGTCGTCTATCCGCTCGCCGCGCAGGAAAACCCGGAGGCGGTGGTGGGCGAGCTGATGGCGGCCGTGCGTGAGCTGTCCCAAAAAGGCGGCGACCGCGCCACGCTGCTCGGCGCGGCGGCGTCGGCACGGCTGGCGGAACGCGACGAGGTCAACATGGCGGCGATGATCCGCAAGGCGCTGGAGCAAAATCGCCTGAAGCTGGCCTACCAGTCGATCGCCAGCCTGGAAGGCGGGCCGCGCGCGCTGTTCGACGTGCTGATACGGCTGGTCGACGACACCACCCACCGCGAATACCATGCCAGCGAATTCCTGCCGACGGCGCAGAAGCACGGCCTGCTCATCGAGATCGACCGCTGGGTGGTCAGCCGCGCACTGCAGATCCTGGCCAAGCACGGCGACGAGCGCCTGCTGTTCGTCAAGCTGTCGGAGGACACGCTCAAACAGGCCGAAGCCTTCATCGCCTGGCTGAAGGCACAGATCGGGCAGCGCAAGCTGGCCAGCAACGAGCTGGTGTTCGAACTGCAGGAGCTGATGCTGCAGAATCACCTGCGCAAGACTTCGGCGCTGACCCGCGCCCTGACCGAACTCGGCGCCGGCATGGCGATCGAGCGTTTCGGTTCCGGCACGCATTCCGCGCAACTGATCGAGCACCTGCCGGTCAAGTACGTCAAGTTCGATCCGTCGTTCACCCGCGACTTCGCCGAAAGCGCGTCGAACAAGAAGCTCGCCGAGCTGATCCAGCTGGCCGCACAGCGCAAGATCAAGACCATCGTCAGCCACGTCGAAGACGCCGGCGCGATGGCCCAGCTGTGGCAGATGGGCGTCAACTACGTGCAGGGCTACCATGTGCAGGAGCCCGAGGTGGTGATGCTGGTCGGCGAGGTCAGGCGGCGCTAGCCGGAAACCCGTCGCCGGTGCCGCCGCGCAGACGCGCTCTCGCCGGTGCGGCTTGCAGCGGCTGCCGCGCAGTCGCAAACAGGCGCCGCGGGACTGCGAACGCGCGGCGGCGTCGGATCAGGCGGCCTGCAGCAGTGCGGCGATACGCCGCTCCAGCGGCGGATGCGTCATGAACAGCCGCCCCAGTTGCGCGCCGGCGATGCCGAAGGCGGCAACGTTCTGCGGCAGCGTCGACGGCTCGTGGATCGCCTTGAGCCGTTCCAGCGCGGCGATCATCTTGCGACGGCCGGCCAGATGGGCGCCGCCGGCATCGGCGCGGAATTCGCGCCAGCGCGAGAAGGCGCAGACGATCATCGTCGCCAGAAACCCGAGCACGATCTGCAGCACCATCACCGTGATGAAATAGCCGAAGCCGATGCCCTCGCGCGGATCACGACGGAACACCGCCTGGTCGATGGCGTAGCCGATCACCCGCGCCAGGAACATCACGAAGGTATTGAGCACGCCCTGGATCAGCGTCAGCGTCACCATATCGCCGTTGGCGATGTGGGTGACTTCGTGACCGAGCACCGCCTCGATCTCGTCCTGGTTCATCGACTGCAGCAGGCCGCTGGACACCGCCACCATCGAACTGTTCCTGGTCATGCCGGTGGCGAAGGCGTTGGGTTCCGGCGCCTCGTACATCGCCACCTCCGGCATGCCGATGCCCGCCGTCTGTGCCAGCCGCTGCACGGTGGACAACAGCCAGGCTTCGGCGGCGTTGCCGGGTTGCTCGATGACGCGGGCGCCGACGCTCATCTTGGCGATCCACTTCGACAGCGCCAGCGAGATGAAGGCGCCGCCGAAGCCGAACACCGCGCAAAAACCCAGCAGCGCCGGCAGGTTGAGGCCTTGCGCCGTCAGCCAGCGGTCGACGCCGAGCAGGCTGGCGACCACGCTGAGCACCAGCAGCACGGCGATGTTGGTCAGCAGGAACAGAAAGACGCGCTTCATATCGGGGTCGTCTCGATAGGCTTGTCGCCGGAATCTAGGGGCTTGGACTGCGCAGTCAAGGGCGCGGTTCAGCCGACGGCTGCGAGCTGCGCCACCTGGGTAAAACCGCGCGGCAAGTGCCGGCCGCGGCTGGCGCGGGCGCCGAGATAGTGCTCCAGATCCGCGGGTTTGATCGTCAGCGTGCGGCGGCCGGCTTCGATCAGCAAGGCCCTTCCGGGCGGCAGCACGCAGGCGGCGACGATGCGATCCTCGCCTTTGAGCGCGATCAGCTTGTTGCCCTTGCCCTTGGCCAGTTCCGGCAGCTCGGCGACGGCGAACAGCAGCAGCCGGCCCTCGGCGGTGGCCAGCGCCAGCCGATCGCTGGCAACCGAACCGATGCGCAGCGGCGGCAGCGCCTCGCCGGCGACGGAGAGCACCGCCTTGCCGGCGCGGTTGCGGCCGGTCAGATCCCCGAGCCTGGCGACGAAGCCGTAGCCTTCGCGGCTGGCCAGCAGATAGCGGTCATCGGCCTCGCCGAGCGCCAGACCCACCAGCGGCGCGCCGTCCTGCAGATCCAGCCGGCCGGAGGCGGGTTCACCCTGCCCGCGCGCCGACGGCAGCTGGCGCGGATTCAGCGTGTAAGCACGGCCCAGCGCGTCAAACAGCACCAGATTCTGGCTGGACTTACCCTCGACGGCGGTCAGCGCCGCGTCGCCGGCGCGATAGGACAAGGCCGCCGCGTCGATACCGTGACCCTTGGCGGCGCGGACCCAGCCGGCGCGCGACAGCACCACGGTGATCGGCTCCGCGGGCACGATCTCCTCGGCGGCCAGCAGCCGCGCCGCCGGGCGCTCCACCAGCGGACAGCGGCGCGCGTCGCCGTATTTCCCGGCGTCGGCCGCCAGCTCCTCACCGACCAGCCGCTTCAGCTTGGCCTCGGACCCCAGCAGCGCCTGCAGCCGCTTGCGCTCGTCGGCCAGCTCGGCCTGCTCGGTCTTGATCTGCAGTTCTTCGATCTTCTGCAGGTGACGCAGCTTCAGATCGAGAATCGCGTCAGCCTGCAGCTCGCTGAGCTTGAAGCGGCGCATCAATTCGGCCCGCGGATCGTCCTCGAAGCGGATGATGCGGATCACCTCGTCGAGGTTCAGATAGGCGATCAACAGACCGTCGAGCAGGTGCAGGCGCTGGTCGACCTTGGCGGCGCGGTGTTCGAGCCGGCGGCGCACGGTGGTCACGCGGTAGCCCAACCATTCGCCCAGGCAGTCGCGTAGATGCTTGACCCGCGGCCGGCCATCGAGGCCGATCATGTTGAGGTTGACGCGTGCGGTCTTCTCCAGATCGGTGGTGGCGAACAGGTGCGCCATCAGCGCTTCGGCGTCGACCCGGTTGCTGCGCGGCACGATGACGATGCGCACCGGGTTTTCGTGATCGCCCTCGTCGCGCAGATCCTCGACCAGCGGCAGCTTCTTCGCGCGCATCTGGTCGGCGATCTGTTCCAGCACCCTGGCCGGCGATACCTGGTGCGGCAGGTGAGTGACGACCAGATCGCCGTCGTCCTCGCGCTGCCAGCGCGCGCGCATCCGCACCTGCCCGCCGCCGGTGTCGTAGATCCTGGTCAGCTCTTCGCGGGTGCTGATGATTTCACAGCCGGTCGGGAAGTCCGGCGCCGGCAACAGCTCGCAAAGCTCGGCGACGGTTGCCTTCGGGTGCTTGAGCAGGTGCAGGCATGCGGCGACCAGCTCGCGCAGGTTGTGCGGCGGGATGTCGGTGGCCATGCCGACCGCGATGCCGGTGGCGCCGTTGACCAGAATGTTCGGCAGCCGCGCCGGCAGCAGCTTCGGCTCGGACAGCGTGCCGTCGAAGTTCGGCAACCAGTCGGCGGTACCCTGCTCCAGCTCGGCCAGCAGCGTCGCCGCGTACGCCGCCAGCCTGGCCTCGGTATAACGCATCGCGGCGAAGCTCTTCGGATCGTCCGGCGAACCCCAGTTGCCCTGACCGTCGATCAACGGGTAGCGGTAGGCGAACGGCTGCGCCATCGTCACCATCGCCTCGTAGCAGGCCGAATCGCCGTGCGGGTGAAACTTGCCGATCACGTCGCCGACGGTGCGCGCGCTCTTCTTGGGTTTGCTCGCCGCCGACAGGCCGAGTTCGCTCATGGCGTAGACGATGCGTCGCTGCACCGGCTTCAGGCCGTCGGCGATATGCGGCAGCGCACGGTCCAGCACCACGTACATCGAATAGTCGAGATAGGCCTTCTCGGCGAAGGTGCGCAGTGGGAGGCGTTCGGTTTCAGTGGCTTCCATCGTTTGAACTCAGCGCAAGCTCGCCCGCGCCGTTAGTTAGCCCGTTCGTCAGCGTGGGGGATCATCGTCACTTGAGGCGTTCGACCAGGGTGGCCGCGCCGGTCTCGGCGTCCTTGAGAATTTTGGCCATGAGACCCTGGCCAATAGTTTCGCCGGCGTGCACTGGGACGACGGTCGAGCGCCCGTCAGGATGGCGCAAGAAGTGATGGCTGCCCTTGACGCGGATGACCTCGAAGCCGAGGCGCTTCAAGGCACCGATAAGCTTCCTACCCGTGACGGCGGGAAGTTTGGTCACCGGGTGATTCTGACGCGCTGAATGCCCACAAAACTCAGCTCCTCCGCCGTCGCCTTTTCGACCTGCAGACAGAGCCCGATGGCTTCCCGGATGCGGGTCATGAGCGCGTCCAGCGAACGTGCCTGCGTATGGCACCCATGTAACGCAGGGACGGATGCTACGTAGTAGCCATCAGCGTCGCGTTCAATGACAACGTCAAATTCCTTGCTCATGGGCGAAACTCTAACACCTCGTCAGCCGTGAGCTCCAACGCGACCTCCCGCCCGCGGACAGCGGTAGGCGAACGGCTGCGCCATCGTCACCATCGCCTCGTAGCAGGCCAAGTCGCCGTGCGGATGGACTTGTCCCCGGTAACTCACACCTGCGCCCGGTCGCCCTTCTCTTCCAGCCACGCCTTGCGGTCGTTTGCGCGCTTCTTGGCCAACAGCAGATCCATCACGCTCTCCGCCGGGATGTCGTCGAGCGTGAGCTGTACCAGCCGCCGCGTGTCCGGCGCCATCGTGGTCTCGCGCAGTTGCAATGGATTCATCTCGCCCAAGCCCTTGAAACGGGTCACGCTGACTTTCGACTTGTTGCCTTCGGCGGCCAGCCGATCCAGCACGCCCTGTTTCTCGGCTTCGTCGAGCGCGTAGTGAACCTGTTTGCCGGCGTCGATGCGGAACAGCGGCGGCATGGCGATATAGACGCGCCCGGCCGCCACCAGCGGCCGGAAGTGACGCAGGAACAGCGCGCACAGCAGCGTGGCGATGTGGGCGCCGTCGGAGTCGGCGTCGGCCAGCACGCAGATCTTGCCGTAGCGCAGCGCCGACAGATCGCCGCTACCGGGATCGACGCCGATGGCCACGGCAATGTCGTGGATCTCGTTGGAGGCCAGCGCTTCGGCCGCGTCGCATTCCCAGGAATTGAGGATCTTGCCGCGCAGCGGCATCACCGCCTGGGTATCGCGGTCGCGCGCCTGCTTGGCGGAGCCGCCGGCCGAGTCGCCTTCGACCAGAAACAATTCCGTGCGCGCCGGGTCGCTGGCCACGCAGTCGGCCAGCTTGCCGGGCAGCGCCGGACCGCTGGTCACCCGCTTGCGCACCACCGCCCTGGCCTGCCTGGTGCGCGCCGCGGCGGCGGCGATCACCTGCTGGGCGATCTGGGTGCCGGTTTCCGGGTGCTGGTTGAGCCACAGCGACAGCGAGTCGTGGACGATGCCGGAGACGAACGCGGCGCTCTCGCGCGACGCCAGCCGCTCCTTGGTCTGGCCGGCGAACTGTGGATCGCACATCTTCACCGACAGCACGTAGGCGACGCCGCTCCACACGTCTTCCGGCGCCAGCTTCAGACCGCGCGGCAGCAGGTTCCTGAACTCGCAGAACTCGCGGATCGCTTCGGTCAGACCGGCACGCAGGCCGTTGACGTGGGTGCCGCCCTGCGGCGTCGGAATCAGGTTGACGTAGCTCTCCGCCGGCCGCTCGCCGTCGAAGTCCGCGACCCAGGCCAGCGCCCAGGCCGCCTGCTCGCGCTCGGCTGCGAACTCGCCGGTGAACGGCGGCTGCGGCAACGATCCGGCGTTCCCCAACGCCTCGCCGAGGTAGTCCGCCAGTCCGCCGCGGTAGCACCATTCCAGCCGTTCGCCGGCGATCCGGTCCTCGAAGCTCACCGCCAGCCCCGGGCACAGCACCGCCTTGGCGCGCAGCACCTGCCTGAGCTTGCCGACCGAGAATTTCGGCGAATCGAAATACTGCTCGTCGGCCCAGAAGCGAAGCCGCGTGCCGCTCTTCGACTTCGGCGCGCCGCCGATCCGGCGCAGCGGCTCGACCACTTCGCCGCCGGCGAAAGCCATCGCGTATTCGGCGCCGTCGCGGGTGATGTTCACCGTCAACCGCCGCGACAGCGCGTTGACCACCGACACGCCGACGCCGTGCAGACCGCCGGCGAAGCGGTAGGTCTGGTCGGAGAATTTGGCTCCCGAGTGCAGCCGGGTCAGGATCAGCTCCACGCCCGAGACCCTGTGCTCGGGATGCAGATCGACCGGCATGCCGCGGCCGTCGTCGGCGACTTCCAGCGAACCGTCGTCGTGTAGCGTTACGTCGATGCGCTTGGCATAACCGGCCAGCGCTTCGTCGACGCTGTTGTCGACCACTTCCTGCGCCAGATGGTTGGGCCGGCTGGTGTCGGTGTACATGCCGGGGCGTTTGCGTACCGGCTCCAGGCCGGAAAGCACTTCGATCTGTTCGGCGCGGTAGGCAGAGACCATCGTCAATCCTGGCAAGGGGCGGCGCGAACTTAGCGGACCCCCTCCGGCGGCGCAAGCCGGAGCCCCGCTCGAGCCTCGGTCAACCCTCAATTAACCCTTGATTAACGCCGATTTAACGTCGCGTTTGCTAGCGTCGGGAATAGGCGCCACGCAAAGCGCCGCAAGACCAGGTCATACACCAAATTCAGTTATAGCTCTCCGGGGAGGCCGGGCGATCATGAAACGCTGTTGGATGCTGATGGTGCCGGCCGCGACACTGGCCTGCCCGCTACACGCGCAGGAACCGCAGGCGGCGCTGCTGCCAGGCGTGGAAGTCACCGCAACGCGGGTGCCGGAGCTGGTGGACCAGGTGCCGGCATCGGTGCGCGTGATCGGCGGCGACGAACTGCGCGCGCGCGGCGCCACCGATCTGCGCACCGCGCTGGCGCTGGTGGCCGGCGTCGATGCGCCGTCCGGCGGCGACGCCGGCCCGGCCGGCGCGGTGCCGTCGCTGTGGGGCCTGCACGAGTTCGACGCTTTCCTGCTGGTGGTCGACGGCGTACCCTACGGCGGCGCCTTCAACCCGGCGATCCCGACGCTGAACCTGACCGACGTCGAGCGCATCGAGGTGCTCAAGGGTGCGGCGCCGGTGGTTTACGGCGCCACTGCTTTCGTCGGTGTGATCCAGGTGATCCATTACCCCGCCGGGCACGCCGCCAACCGGGTGCAGGCCGGTTACGGCAGCTACGGATCGTTGCGGGCGTCGGCATCCTCGGCGTTGCCGGCGATCGGCGACTGGCGCCAATCGCTGGCGATCAGCGGGCAACGGCATCAATTCTCCGATCCGCGGGAAGAAATCAATAACGGCAAATTCCTGTATCGCGGCGCCGGTGCGCTGTTCGGTGGCGATCTGCGGCTGGATGCCGCCGTCACGCTGCAGCGGCAGGCGCCGAACAGTCCGATCGTCCGCCAGGGTGCGGCGCTGGTCACGTCGTTCGGCGCCAACGTCAACCCCGACGCCAACTTCAATCCCGCCGACGCCCGCATCGACGAACACCGTTACCAGATCGTGCTCGACTACCGTCACCACACGCCGCTCGGCGTCTGGGATACGCAGGCCTCGTACACCCATGCCAACGCCGTCGACGTGCGCGGTTTCCTGCGCCCGGACTTCAACGATCCGGCCGCCGAACCGGATCCGGCCGGCGACAACGCCGACTACCAGAACCAGAATCGCGGCATCCTCGATACCTACCTCAACAGCTCCATCGCCAGCACGCTGGCGCACGGCGGCCGGCTGGGCGACATCGAACTGCTGTGGGGCGCCGACTGGCTGTACGGTTCCGGCCGGCAGCAATCGGCCAACGGCGCCTACTGCGCCGGCGGCACCGCCTTCGGCTGCGCACTCGACCAGGCCGCGGCGGTGCCGCCGCCGACCACCGCGCGCCCGATCGACGAGATCAACGGGCTGCGCGACCGCCGCAGTTTTCTCGGCCAGTACGCGCAACTCGACTGGAAACCGGCTGCGCGCTGGGACTTAAACGGCGGCCTGCGCCTCAATGAAACTCACGAGCGCAACGCCATCAGCCATCTCGATACCGCGGACGCCGGCGCCAACTTCAGCGATGTCGCCAGCAAGAACAAGGTGCGGCTGTCCGGCAGTTTCGGCGTCAGCTACCGCGCCTGGAGCGACGGCGCCGACCAGGCGGTGGTTTACGCCGACTACCGCAACAGCTTCAAGCCGGCGGCGATCGACTTCGGCCCCGACGTGCCGACACCGCCGGTGCTCGAGCCCGAGACCGCGCGCAGCTACGAGATCGGCGTCAAGGGGCGGCTGGCCGGCGGGCGCCTGGATTACGAGGCCGAGGCGTTCTTCCTGCACTTCAACAACCTGGTGGTGTCGGCCACCGACGCCGGCGGCAATCCGCTGCTGGAGAATGCCGGTTCTGAGCTGCTGCGCGGCATCGAATTGTCCGCGCGCTACCGGCTCTACCGAAACCTGCAACTGGCCGCCAACTACAGCTATCACCTCGCGCGCTACGGGCGCTTCATCAGCCTCGCCGACGGCACCCCGCGGAACTTCAGCGGCAACCGGCTGGAGCTGTCGCCGCGGGTGCTGACCTCCGCCGGGCTGATCTACGCGCCGGAGCAAGGTCCCAACGGCAGCCTGACGGTCGCTTACGTCGGCAACCGTCTACTCGACAAAGCCAATACCGCCAGCACCGGCGGCTACGCCACCATCGACGCCACCGTGGGCTGGCGCTGGCGCAACTTCGGCATCCGCGGGCAGGCCTACAACCTCAGCGACCGCCGGCCACCGGTGACCGAGAGCGAGTTCGGCGACTCGTCGTATTACTTGCTGGCGGGGCGCTCGCTGTGGGTCGACCTGAGTTGGGATTTCGGCGTCGCCGGCTAATCCTGTCTCAACGGGTATCGGCGACGGTGAGGAAGCCGGCGGCCGCCAGCGTGGCGGAAATCGCCAGTAGCGGCAACGCGGCGCGCAGCAGCGCCGACGGATCGGCGGTGACCTTCAAGGTCGCGACGATCGGCACGAACAGTTGATCCAGCCCAGGCAGGCCGAAGCTGAGCCCGACACCGAGCGCGCCGAGCGCGCCGAGCGCCGGCGCCAGCCACTGCCAGCTGCGGGCACGGCGACGCGGCAGGCCGGCCATCACCCGCGCGGTAAAGCCGGCGTCGTCGATATAGCCTTCGGAACGCGCGTCGGCGGCCAGCAGCGCGTCGAGCCAGGCGTCGGCATCCGCAGGTGAGGTATTCGACATGTTCATCACGGTGCTCCTGCTGGCGCCCAGTCGGCCAGCGTTTCACGTAACTTCTGGCGGGCACGGAAGATATGCGACTTGACCGTGCCCACCGGGCAACCCATCGCGTAGGCCGCTTCCTCGTGGCTGCGGTCCAGATAGTAACACTGCACGATCGCCGCCCGTTCCGGCTCCGACAGCCGCGCCAGCGCCCGCCGGACGTCGCCGCGGATCACCGCTCCGGCCTCCGGCGACGGGCTGGTTTGCGCTTCGGCCGCCGGCTCCGGCTGCAACTCGTCCAGCGACAGCGTCTCACGGCGGCCGCGGACGTGCATCAGGAAGATGTTGTAGGCGATGCGGTACAGCCAGGTGCCAAACGCGGCGTCGGCGCGAAAGCTGGCCAGCTTGCGCCAGGCCTGCACGAAGGTCTCCTGCGACAGATCGTCGGCCAAAGCGTGATCCTCCTTGCACAGCCGCCGCAGCAGCGAGCGCACCCAGCCTTGGTGCCGGCGTACCAGTTCGGCATAGGCATGGCGATCGTCGCCGGCCCGCGCGCGGGCGACCAGCACGCTGTCGGCTATCCCGCTGTTGCTCATGGCGCCGTTGCCCATGGCCGCTCAGCCCAATCCGCAACGATCGCGGCAGGTGAACCGATCCTAGGATCCGGCCGCAGGGCCGTCCTTTTTCTCCAATTTGTAAGCGACAAAAAATCCGATGCCGATCAACAGCGGGATGAAGCCGATGCCGATGACGTCTCGATCGCCGTCGAAGGCGCCGAAAACGATCAGCCCCAGACCCACCATGATCCAGGTCAGCGCCCGGCGCAGTTCCGAGCGCTGCCGCACCGGTTCGACGAACAGCTCCGGCGGCACCGTCTGACCTTTCTCCGCCAGCTTCAGGATCACGTCGTTGATCAGCCGTTGCCGGCGGAAGCGGTACACCAGCACCGCGATGACGACCAGCAGCGGTACGCCGAAGGACGTCACGATAGCGACCATCGGCACCAGCGAATTCAGTACGCTGGTCGCCAATTCCGAACCCATGTCAGCCATCGGAGCCATGTTGCTGGCCGATGAGGCGATCACGTCGGATGCCAACAGCAGTGCTTGCAGTGCCATGACAATTCTCCAAAAAGACAGGCAGGATGCTGGATCTGTGCTGTCTTGGATGCCGCCGGCGGCGGCTTTGGATGCAGCCGTGCCCCGCGCCTGCGACAATAATGCGGCATGAGCCCGAACAAAGCCTCCTCTCCCGCCGCCAAGGATCCGGTCAACCGTTTCGAGGCCGACCTGAAAGCGCTCGAAGACATCGTCGCCAAAATGGAGGCCGGGGATCTGCCGCTGGAGGAATCGCTGGCGCTGTTCGAGCGCGGCATGGCGCTGACCCGCGCCTGCCGTCAGACGCTGGAACAAGCCGAACTGCGCGTCAATCGCCTGGCCGCCGCAGGCGGCGACGGCACCGGCGGCGAAGCGGACGCGTGAATTCGCAGCAGACCGCTACGCTGGAGTCGCTGCGCGCACGCCTGGAGGCGGCGCTGGCGGCACGCCTACCGCCGCCGGACGCCTATCCGCCCCGCCTGCACCAGGCGATGCGCTATGCCGCCGACGGCGGCAAACGGCTGCGCGCGCTGCTGGTCTATGCCGCCGGCGAGGCGCTCGGCGTGCCGCTGGACGCGCTCGACGCCGCGGCGGTGTCGGTCGAACTGATCCACGCCTACTCGCTGGTGCACGACGACCTGCCGGCGATGGACGACGATGCCCTGCGCCGCGGCCGCCCGACCGTGCACGTGGCCTACGACGAAGCCACCGCGATCCTGGTCGGCGACGCGCTGCAGGCGCTGGCTTTCGAGGTGCTGGCGCAAGACACTCCCGGCGCCGCGGCACCCGCGCAGCGCCTGGCGATGGTGGCGGTGCTGGCGCAGGCGGCCGGCAGCCGCGGCATGGTCGGCGGCCAGATGGTGGACATCGAAAGCGAGGGCCGGACGATCGCGCTGGCCGAGCTCGAACGCCTGCACGCGCACAAGACCGGCGCGCTGATCCTGGCCTGCGTGCAACTGGCCGCCTGCGCCGCCGATGGGCTGGCCAAGGCGCGCCGTCAGGCGCTGGAGCGCCACGGCCGCGCGCTCGGCCTCGGGTTTCAGATCCAGGACGACGTGCTCGACGTCGAAGGCTCGACCGAACAGCTCGGCAAGACCCAGGGCAAGGACCGCGCGCAAGCCAAATCCACTTACGTATCGTTGCTGGGCCTGACCGACGCCAAGCGCCGCGCAACCGAGCTGTTCCGTGAGGCCGACGCGGCGCTGGCCGACTTCGGCTCGAGCGCCGCACGGCTGCACCAACTGGCCGCGCTGATCCGCCAGCGGCGCAGCTAAAACACGGATGCCGCACCCCCGCCGCAACGGCGGCAAGCGGCAACGTCAGGAAGCCCGGTTCAAAGCCGCTGCAGCGTGGCTGCGCGGGGTTGCGTCCCGTCCACGGCCCGCCCCTGGCGAAGGTTCCGCGTCCCGGCGAACCATGCGCCATAGGCCGGCAGCTCGAGTGCGGCGCCATCGATCCGCACATCGCCGGCGCCGAACCCGCTGATCGATACCAGCACGCGCGCCCATTCCGGCAGCGTGACGCGCAGCGGACGGTCGGCCAGATTGAATACCGCCAGCACCGACTCCGCGCCCGCCTGGCGGATGAAGGCCAGAGCCGGCTCGGCCACCTGCAGAAAGCGGATATCCCCGTCCAGCAGCGCTGGATGGGTTTTGCGCAGGCGCATGAAGTGCCGGAAGCTGTTCAGAATCGAGGCGGGATCGGATTCCTGGTGCGCCACCGCCAACGGCCGATGCTCGGCAGGCACCGGTAACCACGGCTGGCCGGTGGTGAAGCCGGCCTGCCCGGAATCATCCCATGGCATCGGCGTGCGGGAACCGTCGCGACCTTTGAACGTCGGCCAGAAGGCGATGCCGTAGGGATCGCGGCGCGCCGCCAACGGCAGGTCGGCTTCCGGCAGGCCGAGTTCTTCGCCTTGATAAATGCACACCGAGCCGCGCAGCGAGCACACCAGCATGGCCAGCATCTTGGCGAGCTGCGGCGAGTATCCGTCACGCCCCCAGCGGCTGACCGCGCGCGCCACGTCGTGGTTGGAGATCGCCCAGCACGGCCAGCCGGCGCCGGCCATCTCGTTTTCCAGCGTTTCCACCGTCGTGAGAATGTGGCGAGCCGAAAAACTGTCGGTCAGCAGTTCGAAGCTATAGGCCATGTGCAGGCGGCCGGGCCGGGTGTATTCGGCCATCGTCGCCGGCGAATTCTCCGATGAGATCTCACCCAGCGTGGTCACGCCCGGATAACGATCGAGCAGCGCGCGCAGCCGCTGCAGAAAAGCCAGGGTCTCCGGCCGGGTGTTGTTGTAATAGTGATATTGGTAAGCGTACGGATTGTCGGTGGTGAAACCGCGGCCGGCACGTTCGGCGGCCGGTTTCGGCGGGTTGTCGCGCAACCGGCGATCGTGGAAACAGAAGTTGATGGAGTCCAGCCGCAGCCCGTCGACGCCGCGCTGCAGCCAGAATTCGACGTTTTCGAGTACCGCGCGCGGCACCTCGGGGCAGTGGAAGTTCAAAGCCGGTTGCTGCGTCAGGAAATGATGCAGGTAGTACTGTTGCCGGTGCGGCTCCCACTGCCAGGCCGGGCCGCCGAAGATCGACAGCCAGTTGTTCGGCGCGGTGCCGTCGTCCTTGGGGTCGGCCCAGACGTACCAGTCGGCGCGCGGATTGTCGCGGCTGCGCCGGCTTTCCTGGAACCACGGATGTTCCATCGAGGTATGGCTGAGCACCTGGTCGATGATGACTTTCAGATCCAGCGCGTGCGCCTTGCGCAGCAGCCGATCGAAATCGTCAAGCTCGCCGAACAGCGGATCCACGGCCCTCGGATCGGAGATGTCGTAGCCGAAATCCGCCATCGGTGATTTGAAAAACGGCGAAATCCAGATCGCGTCGACGTTGAGGCTGGCAATGTATTCCAACCTGGCGGCAATTCCCGCCAGATCGCCGACGCCGTCGCCGTTGCTGTCCTGAAAACTGCGCGTGTAAACCTGATAGATGACGGCTCCGCGCCACCATGGACTCTGGCTCAATGGCTTTTCCTTGATCCGTGCATGCCGGCGGGTCGCTTTACACCACGGCGACGCCGCCGCATATCGATGAGCCAGAGTCTAATGTTCACCGGCTCGATGACTCAACCACCTGAATACGTATTCATGCCGACAACGAATTCATCGACGCACCCAATCGAGCCTTTGACAATGACAAAGCTATAAGTAGCCTCAAAAAGCGTGCCATGAAAATGAATACGTATGCGGTCGTTAATGAATACGTATGCAGGCACTTGTCCATTTTGTCCGTCGGTAGTTAGTATCGAAAAGTCATCACGCTCTACCGGCGTCGGCATCGAAAGTCGATCAGTTGCACCGAGGCATGTCGGGGTGCGCCGCAGCCGGCGGTTGGTTGGCGGCGAACAAAACAAAAGCCGATGGAATTCGACGAGGAGACGATTTTAGTGGAAGACCACCATGGTAAAACGACGCGCCTGCAAAATGGGGCGACCGAGAGACGGCCGGGCTCGCCGCGCAAAACCGGCAACAAGCTGTCCGGCCGGCACCCGGTAAAAACTCCTGACCGCCCGGGCAACGGTGCGCCGAGCTTCAGGCCGAGCGCGCTGTTCCTGGCGCTGGTGGCGGCTGGATTCTGCGCCGGAGCGCCCGGCTACGTGCACGCGCAGCAAAACGGTGCCACCGACGACCAGACCCAGGGCAGCAGCCAGCCGGTCACGACCAAGGGAAAGAACGAGAAGAAGAAATCGTCCGAGGCCGCCGCCAAGTCGAAAAAATCCAAGGTGGTGCAACTCCAAAGCATCGAGGTGCACGGCTTCCGCCAGAGCATCCAGCAATCCATCAGCCTCAAACGTTACAGCAGCGACATCATCGAGGCGGTCACCGCGGAGGACATCGGCAGGCTGCCGGGCACCAGCATCGCCGAGACCCTGGCGCGGATGCCCGGAGTAACCGCACAGCGCGTCAACGGGCGCGCCCAGTCCATCAGCATCCGCGGCCTGGGGCCGGATTTCAGCCAGACGCTCTTCAACGGACGCGAGCAGGTGTCCACCGGCGACAACCGCAGCGTCGAGTTCGACCAGTATCCGTCCGACCTGATCAACACGGTGGTGGTCTACAAGACGCAGGATCCGGGGCTGGTCGGCGCCGGTCTGGCCGGCACGGTGGACTTGCGCACAATTCGCCCGCTGGAATACGGTCATCGCACGTTCTCGCTCGGGGCGCGCTACGAGTTCAGCGGCCGGTCCGCGCTCGCCCCGACCGGGATCAACAAGGGCTACCGCGCCAACGGCATCTACGTCGATCAGTTCGACGACAACCGGCTCGGCGTGACGCTGGGCTTTCAGGCACAGCGCACGCCGTCACAGATTCAGGCCTTCAACTCCTGGGGGCACGCGACCACCGCCGACGGCGTGATCGTGCCCGGCGGCGCCAAGCCGTTCGCGGAAACCGACGAACTGAAACGGACCGCCGGCCTCGCGACTTTCGAATTCAAACCAAATGCGAACTTCCACACCACGCTGGACCTGACGTACTCGCACTTCAACGACAAGCTGAACAAAGTGGGTTATGACTTCCCGCTGGGCTTTGCCGGCATCCCGGTCACCGTGGGCGAGGTGCAGAACGGGCTGGCCGTATCGGGCGTGTTCAACGACGTCAAGGCCGTGCAGCGTAACGACCTGTCCCGGCGTTTTGCGCAGCTCTACACGGCAGGCCTGAACCAGCAAATCAAGTTCGGCCGGCGCTGGGGTGCCGAGGCCGACATCAGTTACTCGCGCGCCAACCGCCAGGACTTTGACCTTGAGTCATACACCGGCACCGGCCCCGCCGGGCAGGGCGCCACGGATACCCTCGGCTTCCGGCTCAAGCCCGACGGCGCGGTGGTCTTTTCCCCCACACTGAACTACGGCGACACCAGCCAGTTCGTGCTGACCGATCCGCAGGGCTGGGGCGCCGGCTCCGGTGTCACCCAGGCCGGCTTCATCAACGAGCCGCGCACGGTCGACCGGCTGACCCACTTGAAGTTCGACGTCCACCGCGACATGGATGACGTTCCCGTGCTCAGTCGGGTCACCGTGGGTACCGATCTGAGCCGCCGCGACAAATCACGCACATTCTTCAACGAATTTCTGACCCTGCCGGGTGGTGCGACTTCAGCGCCAATCCCCCAGCAATTCCTGCGCGGCACTTCCGCCGACAACAGCTTCTTCGGCATCCCGCAGCGGCTCGTGTACAACCCGCTCGACCTGCTGAACAACGGCGTCTACGTGCCCGTTCAAGCGACGTTTTCGGGCGACGTGCAAAACAGCTGGCAACTGCGCGAGGACGTCGTGACCTCGTTCGTAAAATTCGACGTGAACACCCGCCTCGGTTCGCATCCGCTGACCGGCAATCTGGGCACCCAGGTGATTTATACTAACCAGGGTTCCAGCAGTCCCGGGGTCGTCGGTGGTGACTTTAAAACCCCCCAGAAGGAACTGGTCCGCGATGGGGCCAAGTACACGCGGGCGCTGCCCACCCTCAACCTGGCGCTGGGCTTCCCGGCGATCAACACCCAGCTTCGCCTGGGCGTCGGCCAGGAGATGCAGCGGGCACGCCCGGACCAGCTCAACGCCAGCCTGTCGCTCAATAAGAACTTCACGAGGATCGGCGACCCCGATCCGAACCAGTCGTTCTTCAGCGCCAGCGGCGGCAATCCGCGCCTGAAACCGGTACTGGCCCACGCGGTCGACCTGTCCCTGGAGAAGTATCTGGGCACCAACAACGCCGGCTACGTGGCGCTGGCGATGTTCTGGAAGCATTCAAGCGACTTCGTGGATCCAAGCTGCTCGGTCCTAACCGACTTCAGCCAATTCTTAGGCGTGCTGACGCCGGCGGAACGGGCGCAGCTCGGGACCACCAAGGGCATCACGTCGGCGCCGTGCAACGACGGCGACGGCGACATCAAGGGAACCGAGTTCACGTTCTCGATCCCGACCAGCCTGTTCACCTCGATCCCGGTTCTGCGCGGCTTCGGCTTCATTTCCTCGGCCGACTACGTGTTCAGCCGCGTCCAGTTCGGCAAGGATACCGAGCAAGTGAGCCTCCCCGGCCTGTCGAAGTGGGTGGTCAACAGCACCCTGTACTTCGAGCAGAGCGGCTTCGAGGCGCGCATCTCGCACCGGTACCGGAGCAGCTTCCTGGCGGAGATCTTCGGCCTGAGCGACACCCGCGTCCAGCGGACCGCCAAGGCCACGTCGATTTTCGACGCTCAGATCAGCTACTCGTTCAGCCAGCTCGGCCAGAAGCTGTCGTCCTATGGCTACGGCGGGGTTCACTCCTCGCTGGGCGGCCTGACGGTGTTTGTCCAGGCGACCAATCTGACCGACGAGCCGTTCATCACCTTCGAAAACAAGGACCCGCGCCAACTCATAGACGAACAAAAATTCGGCCGTGAGTTCCTGGCCGGCTTTACCTATCGCTTCTGACCCTTCCAACCCCACATGCACGCGCCCGGCGTTCACGATCGACTCGGTTATGAAGTTTCCCATGGCGCTGCCGTTCGACAATTCGGGAGGGGTGCCCAATGAGATTTTTCAGAAGACGATCACTGCCACTGTGCGTGATGGTGCTTTTGCCTTTGACGGTGCTTGTTCCTTTACTGACCGCCTCGGCTCAAGATTTCAAAAAGCAGGTCATCTACCAGGTCATCACCGATCGCTTCAACAACGGCGACACTTCGAATGACAATCCTCCCCAAAGTTCCGGTCTGTTTGATTCCACCAAGACGAATTGGCAGCTCTATTGGGGTGGTGACCTAGCCGGCGTTCAGGCAAAGCTGAACTATCTCAAGGGCATGGGAATCAGCGCCATCTGGATTTCACCTCCAGTGGATGACCTCAACGTGAATATCCCTGACGGCACGGGGAATCCGACGGCCGCCTACCATGGTTATGCCGCGCGTGATTTCACGCGTATCGAAGAACATTTCGGTGATGTCAACAATACGTGGACAGCGTTTGACAACCTTGTCTCGGCGGCTCATGCCGACGGCATAAAGGTAGTCGTCGATTTTGCGCCGAACCATACGAACGACAACAGCGCCGGGGAATTTGGCGCACTCTACGATGCGGGCACTTTCGTGGCCTCGTGCACCAACGATCCCAACGGGATTTTTCACCACAACTCCAACATTAGCGACTTTAACGATCGCTACCAGCTTCAGTACTACACGCTTTTCAGCCTTTGCGATTTAAACCAGGAAAATGCGACCGTCGACGCGTACCTGAAGTCGGCGCTGCAGCAGTTCCAACAACACGGAGTTGACGGCTTCCGTATCGACGCCGCCAAACACGTGGCGTGGGGCTGGGAGTACAGCATGGCGAACTCGGCCTTTACCTACGGACCAAGTTTTCTTTTCGGCGAGTGGTTTCAGGGCAATACCAGCGACCCGCTTTATCACGACTCGTACAAGTTCGCGAATCACAGTGGCATCTCACTGCTGGACTTCCCACTGAACACTGCAATCCGGGACGTGTTCGCCAATAACAACAACTTCTCGGAAATCGACAGCACGATCAATGCGGAGAATGCCAACTTTACGTGGCAGAACGATCTCGTGACCTTCGTGGACAATCACGACATGCCGCGTCTGCTGTCGGTGAACAACAACACGAACCGCCTCAACGAGGCGATGGCTTTCGTGCTGACCAGCCGAGGCATTCCGGTCATCTACTACGGCGATGAACAGGCCCTGCACAACGACACCAACGGCGGCGGAGATCCTTACAATCGTCTCTGGATGTCATCATACAGCACGTCGACTACCGCTTATAATCTGATCGATAAGCTTGCGACACTGCGCGAATCGAGCAACGACGCGCTCGCTTATGGAGGATGGCAGCAGCGCTGGATCAACAGCGACGTGTATATCTATGAACGCAAATTCTTCAACGATGTGGTGCTGGTCGCCATCAATAAGAACGACAACACAGGCTACGCCATCTCCGGCTTGGACACGGCACTGCCAGCAGGAAGTTACGCGGATGACCTGGGCGGTCTGATGGGCGGGTTAGCGATCACCGTCTCCAGCGGCACCGGAGGCAATAACCCAATCGTCAACTTCACGCTTCCGCCACATACAGTCTCCGTGTGGCAATACACCAGCGCGACCTCTTCGCCCGAAGTCGGCTCCATTGGACCAACCGTCGCACAACCGGGTGTACCCGTGACTGTGGCCGGCAAGGGCTTCGGCTCGATTATGGGCTCGGTTCTGGTCGGAACTACAGCGGCAACCATCAAAAGCTGGTCTGATTCGTCGGTCACTTTTACCGTTCCAAGTGTCACGAATGGTGTTTACAACATAATGGTACAAAATTCAGGTGGAATCGCATCAAACGGAATTCAGTTCACCGCGCTCACGGCAAAGTTGATTCCTGTCACTTTCACTGTCAATAACGCCGTAGCGACCAATCCCGGAGACAATATCTTCCTCACCGGTAATACGGTGGAACTCGGCGACTGGGGCAGCACTTGGAACACGGCGATCGGACCGATGCTCGATCCGAACAATCCCAACTGGTTCCTGAATGTCTCCGCGCCGGCGGGACAGACCATCCAGTTCAAATTCATAAAGATCGCTGCGGATGGTACGGTGACATGGGAGGGCGGCAACAACCATACGTACACGGTGCCCACTTCCGGCACCGGGTTCGTAAATGTGAACTGGCAGAACTGATTATTTGCCGGGCACCTGGAAAACCGTGCCGCACCTTCCTGGCCGGCTTCCTGTACCACTTCTGAGCGAGGTAATACCGGCTTTCTTTGGCCCGCCCCATCTCCCCCGAGGGCGGGCATTCTTTGGGCCGCGACCGAAGCAGGCCGGGTAGACTTTGCCGCATGGCGGAGGATCACACCATCAGCGAAACCCCCATCAGCAAGGTCGTGATCGTCGGCGGCGGCACCGCCGGCTGGATGGCCGCGGCCGTTCTGGCCAAGGCCTTCGGACCGGTGCTGTCGATCCGGCTGATCGAGTCCGAGGCGATCGGCATCGTCGGCGTCGGCGAAGCCACGATTCCGCAGATCCAATTGGTCAACCGCTTCCTCGGCCTGGACGAGGACGAGTTTCTTCGCGCGACGCAGGGCACGTTCAAGCTCGGCATCCAGTTCAACGGCTGGCGCGCGGCCGGCGACCGTTACCTGCACGCGTTCGGCGACATCGGTCTGCCGATCGGCCTGCTGGATTTTCACCACTACTGGCTGCGCGACCGTCAGCAGGATTCGCGCCCGGATCTGTGGTCGTATTC
>JAGWMX010000107.1 GCA_028871525.1 Gammaproteobacteria bacterium | reverse complement strand
CACGCGCAGCACGAGCTGCACCAGGGCGAGCCGGGATTTGGCGTTGCCGTGGAGGAAGCCGTAGTCGCGCACGCGGTGCAGGCCGGTGGGCAGCACGTGCAGGAGCAGGTGCCAGAGGAAATCGGCGATCGGCAAGGTGCGGTAGGCCGGGCTTCTGGTTTTCGCATCGCGGTCGCGGAAGGTGACGGTGCCGGCGGCTTCGTCGTAGGCGACCAGATCGCGCTGGCGGAGGACGCCGCGGTAGAGATAGCGCGACAGGTATTCGAGCGCGGGTTCGCCGTTGCCGACGTGGCGGCAGTCGACGACCCACGTCGGCGGCAGGCCGGCGGGGATGGCGATGTCGGCATCGTGCAAGGCGCGCAGCAGACGCGCGCGGAACACGCGGGCCAGGGCGAAGGCGTTGAACAGGTAGCGGCCCTTGAGTTTTCGCCACTGCCGGCGTTGCGCATCGATGCCGCCGCCGGGGACGACGACGTGCAGGTGCGGATGCAGGTCGAGCCGGCGGCTGTGCGTGTGCAGCACCGCGCACTGGCCCAGCTCGGCCTTGAGCTTGCGCGCACCGAAGCCTTTGACGGTGTCCGACGCGGCACTGAACACGGCCGAATACACGGTCTGGGGCTGCGCCTGCGCGATCCCGCGCAAGCCGGCCGGCAGGGTGAAGGTGATCATGAAGTAGTCCACCGGCAGCAGCTTCTGGCGCTGGCGTTCGAGCCACTGCGTGGTGCTGTGGTTCTGGCATACCGGGCAACTGCGATGGCCGCAGGAGCGCGGCGTGTGGCGCGCTCCGGCGCAGTCCGGATAGTGCTAGCACAGCTCGCCGAGCGCACCGGAGCGGCACGCCATGATCGCGGCCATCGCCCGCTGCTGATGCGACATCAGGCGGGTCCCGTACTGCGCCATCAAGTGCGGCCGCCCGGCCTCGAACAGCTGCGCCAGGCGCAGCGAAGGAATCGACCGATGCATGCTCAATCCTCCCGCTGGCGCAGCAGGCTCTGGCGCAGCTGTGCCATCAGGCCGTCGATCAGCACGCGACGGCCGTCGCGGCACTTGTCGGTCATGTGCACGTAGCGCGCGGTCGTCTTCGGCAGGCATGGCCGAGCAGCTCCTGCACGCCGCGCAGGCCGACTTCGATCAGGTGCGTGGCGTAGGCATGGCGCAGACTGTGGATCGAGGCCTTCTTGCGGATGCCGCAGTCCGCCACCACCCGCGCGAACGCCTTCTGCGTGCTGCCGCGATCCATGACGCCCGTGGCCGCTGCGCCGCCCGGCGCTGGATGCCCTGCAAACAGCCACTGCGGATGACGGTGATCGCGCCAATGACGACGCAGGCAGGCCAGCGTCAGCCCCGGCAGCCCCACGAAGCGGTCCTTGCGGCCCTTGCCGGCACGCACGTGCACCTGGCCGCGCGCGCGGTCGATGTCGCCGACGCGCAGGTGCAGCGCCTCGCCCAGCCGCAGGCCCAGGCTGTAGGTCACCCACCAGAACGTCTGATAGCGCCGCTCGCGTGTGGAGAGGATGATCCGCGCGATCTCGTCGAGCGTGAGCACATCCGGCAGCGAGCGCACCACCGGCGGCTTGAGCATGTCCACCCACGGCCAGTCCCGGCCCAGCACGTGTTGGTAGAAAAACTGCAGGCCGCAGCGCTCGATCTTGACCAGGCTCCACGAACGGCGGTCGATCAGCGACGCGAAATAGGCCTTGAAGTCCTCGGCCTGAAGCCCGTCCGGGCAGCGCTCGAAATGCGCCGCCACCCGGCGCACCGCCCGCGCGTAGCTGTCGACCGTCGCCGCGGCTTTGCCTTGCAGCTTGAGTGCCCTAAGATGCCGGGCATATAGGGCGTCGAAACGGGCTTGCTCTGATGCATCCATCTGGCTTCTCCTTCAGGGGGTACACCCGGGCTTGGGTGCGAAGGAGAAGGTGCCCGATCTCGGCGCCCTATTCTTATCCCGTAGTTCCTGCCGCGGAGCGGCTTCGGTCAACCACTCGTTCAAGGCGGCCGGCTACGCCGTCGCTTAACTCAAGCGTTGATATGACTTTCATTGTCAAGCCGCGAGAGTGTGGCTTTTGCGGTTGATGGAGTTTTGCTGTTTGGTGGAATTCCCTGAAGACGACGCAGCCAGTACATCCGACGGTTTGCTCAAGCTGATATGCGCGGGTTGGATACCGCAGTACGGGTGTCCATTATGTGGGCCTGCCTCAGTCTAGCCTCGAAATTTGTCGGATTGCGGAGTTGCTGCCCGCTTGACCCGGCGTGGTGGCAAGCTTGTCCGATGCGCAAGATCGTCCACATCGACATGGACGCGTTCTACGCCTCGGTGGCGCAGCTCGACGACCCGAGCCTGCGCGGGGCGCCGCTGATCGTCGCCTGGCCGGGGCGACGCTCGGTGGTGCTGGCCGCTTCGTATCCGGCGCGCGCGTTCGGCGTGCGCTCGGCGATGCCGGTCGGCCGTGCCCAGCGGTTGTGCTCCCAGGCGGTGCGCGTGGCGCCCGACTTCGCGCGTTACCGCGAGGTCTCGCGGGCGGTACGTTCTATTCTCGCGCGATTCAGCCGGATCATCGAACCGCTGTCGCTGGATGAGGCCTATCTCGACGTCACGGAAAACCTCGCCGGCTCCGGCCCGGCGTCGCAATTCCGGCTGTCGAGCGCGACCGCGGTGGCCCAGGCCATCCGCCAGGACATCCGGCAGGAACTGCAACTGACCGCCTCGGCCGGAGTGGGACCGAACAAGCTGCTGGCCAAGATCGCCTCGGACTGGAACAAGCCGGATGGCCTGTTCGTCATCCGCCCGCAGCACGCGCGGCACCTGCTGGCCGGCCTGCCGGTAACGCGGCTGCCCGGGGTCGGTCCGGCCACGGCCCGGCGTCTGGCCGATCTGGGAGTACGACGGATCGCACAGCTTCAGGTCTGGGACCCCGACCGTTTGCAGGCGCGCTTCGGTCGTTTCGGTATGCGGCTGTGGGAGATGGCGCAGGGTATCGACGAACGTCCGGTCGGTGCCGAGCCGCTGCGGTTGAGCGTCTCGGCCGAGACCACGTTGGAACGCGACCTGCCGTTGGCCGCGCTGGGAGCGTCGATCGCCGAACTTGCCGCGTTGGTCTGGCGGCGTTATCAGGGAGTGGGCTGGACGGCACGCACGGTGGTGCTGAAACTCAAGACCGCCGATTTCCGGGTGCTGACGCGCAGCGTCACGCAGACCTTCCCGCCGCAAGACGCCGCGGCGCTGGCCGATTACGCCAACCGTCTGCGCCTGCGCGTGGGATTGCCGGATGCCACACGTTACCGGCTGGTCGGCGTGGGTCTGGTGCGCGGCGTGCGCCAACTGCCGGCACAACCGATTCTTTTCGCCGATTGACGACCGCCGGACGGTTCAGGTCCGGTTCATGACGGCTGCGGCAGTCTGGCATCACGGTTTGCAGCGGGCGCCCGGCAGGCGTCTACCAGGAGGACGAGATGAAGACTGTAACCTTGGCTGCTGCGGCTCTCGGTGCCGCGTTGCTGGTCCCGTTGCCGGCACTGGCGCACACCGACCTGTCGATCGGCATCGGCATTGGCCTGCCGGGGCCGGTGTACTACGCGCCGCCGCCGACCGTCGAGTACGTGCCGCCGCGTGCCTATTACGACTACCCCCCGCCGGCGGTTTTTTACGCGCCGGCGCCCGTGATTTACGGTCCACGGGTGATCTATCGCAGCGGATACGGCGGGCGGTATTACCGGGGCCACGAGTGGCGGGAACACCACTACCATCGCGGCGACTACCAGCCCTATCGGGACGGCGATGACGACTAGGTGGGGCGGGCAGGCCGCAGGTTTTCGATATGGGACAGGGACGTCCCGTTGCGGATCGGGCGCGCCAAGTGGCCGATCCGATGTAGCTGATTCCGGGTATTCACCGGACTCGGCGTGTTGAAAAAGACAGGGCAGGCTTTTTTCAACATCCCGCTGCACGCGGTCGCCCTGCGGGCGACGTACCGCAGCGGATTGCGATGCCCGGTGCTTTTTTAAAGCACCGGGCATCGTTTCGATCGTCACATGAGCGGCGGCGCTTTCTCTTCCCTGCGGCTTGCGATCGGCAGCGGGATTCGGCCGCCGGCGACTACAGCAGAAACGCCTTGACCCCTTGCAGACCGATCTGGAAGCCGACCGCACACAGAATCAGCCCCATGAAGCGAGTCAGGATGCGCTGTGCCCGCGGTGAGATCAGGTTCGACCGCACCGATGCCAGCAGCAGCAGGCCCCACAGACTGGCGCTGACCAGCGCACTGGCCAGCAGCGCCATCAGCGGCAGATGATAGGTCTTGGTGGTCACCGACAGCGTGATCACCGTGGTGATGGCGCCGGGTCCGGCGACCATCGGCATCGCGAACGGCACCACGATCTGATCGGCCGGATCGTCCACGCCGGAGCGGTCGTGCTGCACCGGACTGGGATGGCCTTTGAGCATCTCCAGCGCCATCAGGATGATCACCAGCCCGCCGGCGGCCTGAAATGCCGGTGGCGAGATGCCGAACGCCTGCAGGATCCACTGTCCGGCCAGCGCCGATACCGCCAGGATCGCGAACACCGTAGCGGCGGCGCGCCGCGCCTGACGACGGCGGCCGGTGGCGTCGAGATTGCCGGTGATGCCGAGGAAGATCGGCAGCACCCCCAGCGGATTGGTGATGGCGAACAGCGCCGCCACCGCGCGGCCGAAGGCATCCAGAGGCTCGCTCACCGTCGTCCCCGCTACCGGTCAACGCAACCGGCGGGCGCCGCCGCCGCGGCGGCGTCGGTCCACGGGCAGAGGTCCGGTGTCGGCGGTGTTTGCGAGTAACGGGCGGTGTTCATCGGCGGCTATCCGGACAGACGGTACAGTCTAGAGACAAACTCCCACGGGCCGCCATCGGTTTAGGCGTGCTGCGCGCCGGCCGCGATAATGGCGCCGATGAGCATTCTCCGCTTACCGCATGCGCGTCCGCAGGTGGTTCTGTTCGACTGGCACGCCACGCTGGTCGACACGCTCGATGCGATGTACCACGCTGTCGACGACGTATTGCCGCGCCTGGTCGACCTGGGGCTGGTCGAACGTCTGGTGTCACCCGGAAAATCCAAGACCGTCGAGGATGCCAAGCTGGTCAAATACGTGCGCGACAACGCTCGCCTGCATCCGAAAATTCGGGCCGAGCGCAAGGTGTCCCGTACCGATATCTTCGAAGTGCTGTTCGGGGCGGATACCGAAGCCAAGGTTATCGCCCACCGCGAGTTCGACCGCAGCTACGCGCGCTTTTTCGGCGCGGTGCGGCCGCTGGAGCCGGACGCGCGCGCGCAGCTGAATGCGCTGCGCGCGCTCGGGGTGCAACTGGGCGTGTTGTCCAACCGCGCGCGCAGGTTCATGGCACATGAGATCTATACCGTGGACGGCAGCGGCTGGCATGAGTTGTTCGACACCATCGTGTGCGGTGACGACGTTGCTCACCGCAAGCCGGAGCCGGATTTGATCGTCAAAGCGCTGTCCAATTTGGGCCGCGCGCCGGGGCAGGATTGCTGGTACGTCGGCGACAGCACCACCGACGTCATCGCCGCCAAGCGGGCCGGCGTCACCGCGATCTTCTACAACGGCGCCGGCTGGGGCCGCGCCTGGATCGATAAGATTTTCCCCGGCACGGTACGTCATCCGCACCTGCCCGACTCGGTGGTGGCGGATCTGCCGGCATTGACCGCGATGGCGCGACGTTTTCTGGCCGCGGTGCCGAACCCTTGATCGGCGCCGATCGGGCGCCGCGCGTCAATCGACGATCGCGGCCTCCAGATACCCGATCCACGCGGCGATCTGGTCGGCATCGATCCAGCGCGCCACTGCCACCAGGTCGTGCCGGTAGTCGACGAACACGACGTTGGCGCCGTTGCCGAGGAACAATACGGAATCCTCGCGCGCTGCCGGAGCGCGCTTTCTTGCGGTGTTCAAAAACCAGTTCATGTAGCCGTAGCCGGGGTTGGGCCCGGTCGGCGTGCGTGCCATCGCCACCCAATGCGCCGACAGGATTTGCCGGTCCCCCCAGCGGCCGTTATTCAGCGCCAGCAACCCCAGGCGTGCCAGGTCGCGGGTGGAGATGAACATGCCGCCGCCCCAGTGACCGCCGCCGGGCACCACCTGGATGCGCCGGCCGTCGATCGTGACCCAAGAATTGCGGTAGCCCTCCCAGTGCCAACTGTGCGAGGCGCCGATCGGGTCCATCACGTATTCGCGCAGCACGTCCGGCAGCGGCCGCCGCCACAGCCAGGTCAGCGCCAGCGCCAGCGCGTTGACGCGCACGTCCGAGTATTTCCACTGTTTCCCGACCGGCGGCGGCCCGGCCGCCAGCTGGTCCCAGGCGTGCGCGCCGGGGCGGTCCGCCCACCACGGCTTGCCCCACATGGTGCCGATCCAGCCGCTGGTTTGGCGCAGCATCTGGTCCCAGGTGATCGGCCGGTTGTGCGGCCGCATGAAGTCCGGCGTCGGCTGCACGTAATCGATCACGCGGTCGTGGACGTTGCGGATCAAATGCCGGTCGAAGGCGACGCCGGCTACCGAGCTCAAAAACGTCTTGGTGATCGAATGGGTCATGTCGACCGCGTGCGTGCGACCCCATTCGGCGACGATGAAACCGTGACGAATGACGATGCCGTTGGCCGGCGCGTGCACCGTCAGCGGTCCCAGCGGGTCGGAGAACGGCTCGGCGGCGAAGTGCAGCGGGATGGTGATGCGCTGGTCGCGCGGATCGACCACGCCGGCCAACGCCGGCGGTAGCCGCGTCTCATGGGCGATCGCGAAATCGATCGCCGCCTTGAGCTTGGCGGCGTCCAGGCCCTGTTCGGCCGGGGTGCGCGTGGCCCATCGATCGCCGGCCGGCGGCACATATTCGCCGGCCCGGACGCCCGAGGCGAGCAGCAGCGCCAGTGCGATCGCGGGTAAGTGCGCCTTCACGGTGTGACCTGGTCGTGGTTTTTTGCCGATCCGATCTTATCTCGACGCGCGATGCGATCCGAATTTCACCGGCCTGCGGCTGCCGGCGGTGCGGTTGCCGCGGCCTGCGAGCGCGATGGTTTCTCCAGCACCGCCACGTAGATTTCGCCGCCCAGCTCGCGCGGCAGCGCCGAGAGCAGCGCCACCAGGCGTGCCAGCAGCCGCAGGCGCGGCGAGCCGGCCAGTTGACTGGCGCCAGCGCCGAACGATCCGCGCCACAAAAAGCGCAGGCCGGCCTCGGTGAACGCGTCGTGGATCTGCCACTGCGTCAGCGGGGTGATGTGGCCGTGACCCACGTAATCGGCTTTTTCGAACCACAGGAATC
>JAGWMX010000106.1 GCA_028871525.1 Gammaproteobacteria bacterium | reverse complement strand
GCTGCGGATCGACGCCGATACCGCGATGAACACCCATTCGGCGGCGGCCGCGCTGGTCGCGGCCGGGGCCGTGCTCGCCGGCGTCGATTCGGTGCTGCGGGACAGGGCGCGTTTTGCCTTCTGCGCGGTGCGCCCACCGGGCCACCACGCGGAGGCGGCGCAGGCGATGGGGTTCTGTCTGTTCAACAACGTCGCCGTGGGCGCGGCGCATGCGCTCGCACGCGGTCTTACGCGGGTCGCGATCCTGGACTTCGACGTCCACTACGGCAACGGCAGCGCCAGGATCTTCGCCGGCGATCCGCGGGTGCTGGTGTGCAACAGCTTTCAGCAGCAGATCTATCCGTATTGGCACGCTGAAAACGCGCCCAACTGCGCGGACGCCCCGCTGTCTGCCGGCGACGGCGGTGAGCGGTTCCGCGAAGCGATCGAGCGGATCTGGGCACCGGCCCTGGCGCGGCACGCGCCGGAACTGATTCTGGTGTCGGCCGGGTTCGACGCCCACGCCGACGATCCGCTCGCCGGTCTGGCGCTGTTGGAAGACGACTTCGGCTGGATCGGCTGCCGCATCCGCGCGTGGGCGCAGGAGTATTGCGGTGGCCGTGTCGTGGCCAGTCTCGAGGGCGGGTACGACCTGCGCGCGCTGGCCGCCAGCGTGGAGGCGTTCGTACGCCCGTTCTGCACCGACTAGACGCGGCGATGTCCCTGCGCAATCTAGAGGTGCTGTTTTCCCCGCGCAGCGTGGCGGTGCTCGGTGCGCCGCAGACGCCGGGACAGCAACAGATGCTGGCGCACCTGGACCGCAGTGCGCCGCGGCCGCGAACCGCCGTCGGCTGGCGTTTGACCGGCTGGACGCACGCCGACGATCTGGCGGTACCGATCGACGCCGATCTGGCGGTGGCTTTCGACGGGCGTCTGCTACATGCGGAGGCGTTCGAACGCCTCGGCGAGCGGGGCTGTCGCGCGTTGATCTGGGCCACCGACGTACCGGCCGATGCGGCCGCGCTCGACCGTGCGCGCCGCTGCGGCGTCCGTATATTGGGTCCGCGCTGCGCCGGCGTCGCAGTGCCGCGCGCCGAGTTCAACGCCAGCGCGTTTGAAACCCCGCTGCACGCCGGACGGATCGCGTTGATCGTACAGTCGCGGACCGTGGCCGCCGCGGCGCTGGATTGGGCCGCCGGACGCGGGCTCGGCTTTTCCTGGCTGGCGGTGACCGGCGCCGAAGCCGACGTCGATCTGGCCGATCTGCTCGACTATGCGGCGCTGGATCCACAGGTTGGAGCCGTGGTGTTGCAACTCGGGCGCGTCGCCGACGGCCGCGCCTTCATGTCGGCGGCCCGCGCCTGCTCTCGCGCCAAGCCGGTGGTGGTGCTGCAGACCGCGCCCGAGCCTGGTCATTGCGAGCATGACCGTGACCAGCGCTGGCGCCGGCTGCGCAGTGCCGCGTTCGCGCGCGCCGGACTGGTGGAATGCGAATCGCTGCCGGGTCTGTTCGATGCGATCGCCGCGCTGGAACGGCTCGGCCGACTGGACAGCGACCGGGTTCTGGTGGTGGGCAACGGCAGCGGCGTGTGCGCGCTGGGAACCGATGCGGTGCAACGATGCGCGCTGACCTTGAGCGGCGTCGGCGACCAGGCGCGCCGTAAACTGCAGGCACGATTTGCGCAGGTACGAGTGCTGCCGACTGCGGTCGACGTCGGTCCGGCCGGCGCCGTCGAACTGGTCGAACTGCTGCGCATTCTCGCGCACGAAGACGCCGGTCGCGCGCTGTTGCTGCTGCACAGTCCGGGTCCGGGCCAGGCGCACGCCGCCGCCGCGCGGGCGATCGCTGCCGGCGGGTTCGGCGCACAGGTGCTCACGGTGTGGCTGGGGCTGGCCACCGCGCAGCCGGCTCGGCGCATCTGCGCGGCCGCGGCGGTGCCGACATTCGCCTCGCCGGATGCCGCGGCCGGCGCGTTGGCGGCGCTGCGCGAATACCGTCGCACGCAGGAGCTGCTGACCCAGACCCCGCCGCTGTACGCGGCCACGCGGGTGGCGCGGGCGCGGCTCGCCGGGATCCTTCAGCGCGCTGCCGCCGGCGAGCTGAGCGCGCGCAATACACGGGCACTGCTGCAGGCCTACGGCATTGGCGCTGCGGCACGGGTGCCGGCCGGGACGCCGGCGTTGGAGGTGGAGGTTTCGGTTCACCCCGAGTTCGGTTTGTATCTGGCGCTGGAGGCGCAAGGCGGAGCGTTGCGCGGACGCACGGTTTACGCGCTGCCGCCGCTGGACGGGCTGCTCGCGCGAAGATTATTGGACAGCGCGGGTTTGAGCGGGCAGGGCGCGTCGCACTGGGTACGGCGGCTGGTCAGCGCGCTGCTGCGGTTGTCGGACCTGCTGGTCGAGATCGATCGTCTGCAGTACCTGCGGCTGCGTTTGGCGCCGGTGCGCGGCCGGGACCGCTGCGCCGTCAGCGGCGCCCGGATCCGGCTCGGCCAGATGACGCCGCCGCGCCGGCGCTTGGCGCTGGCGCCATATCCGAGCCAACTGGCGCACGATTTCCGTGCCCGCGACGGCGAACGGATCCGGGTGCGACCGGTGCGCCCGCAAGACGAACCGGCGGTGGTGGCGATGCTGTCGCAGACCGACCCGGAGGCGATCCGCTTGCGCTTCTTCCGCGTGATCCGCCATTTTTCCCACGCCATGGCGGCGCGGCTGACCCAGATCGATTATGACCGCGAACTGGTGCTGGTGGCCGAACCTGCGGTCGGGCAGCCGCACGCGGTGGTGGCGCTGGCGCACCTGGCGCTGGAGCCGGACGGGCGGCGCGCCGAATACGCGATTTTGGTACACCAAAGCCACGCCGGGCGCGGACTCGGGACCCACCTGATGCGCTGCCTGCTCGACTACGCGGCCGGCCGCGGTGTCGAGCAGGTATACGGCGAAGTGATGGCCGAGAACACCGCGATGCTTTCGTTGTGCGCACGGCTCGGCTTCACGGTCGATTCCGATCCCGACGATCCGAGCTGCCTGCGGGTGCGGATCGATCCGCGTCGCGTGGCACGGGCAGCGCCGTGACGGCACGCGGCGCGATCGCCCGGCGCCTATCGCGGGTGCGCGGTTTGGGCGCAGCGATCGCGGCCGGCGCGTTCGATTTCGTCGCTGCCGGCACTCAGTCGGCGTCGGAACGCGAGGCCCGTCCCTCGCGCTCGCTTTGATCCTGTGCCAGCTCCAGCCACATCGCGTTGAGCACGCTGAATGCGCAGGCCAGGCCGAGGCCGAGGATCCAGGAGAAATACCACATGGTGATTCCCTTGGTTGCTTAATAGATGCCGAGCTGACGGCGGACTTCATCCAGACGAATGCGGCCGCGCAGTACGCGAAACACCCAGGCCGTGTAGATCAGCACGATCGGGATGAAGATCAGTACCGCAATCAGCATGATAAACAGCGTCAAGCGGCTGCTGGAGGCGTCCCACACGGTCAGGCTGTCCGCGGGATGTGTCGACGACGGCAGCAAAAACGGAAACAGCGCGAAACCGGCGGTCAGAATCGTGGCAGCCTGAGTTAACGCGCTGGCGGCGAAGGCCAGCACATCGCGACGCGCGCGTAGCAGCAACGCGGTCAGCGCGGCGGCGACCAGCGCACCGAGCGGCGCGGCCCATAGCGCGGGCGTGTGGGCGAAGTTGTGCAGCCAGCCGTACCGCGCGGCGGACACTGTTTTGAGCAGCGGATTGGACGGTCCGTTGGGACCGGGACCGGAGTCGATCTGCAGGCCCGGAATTCCGGCCGCCAGCCAAATTCCGGACCCGATGAACGCAGCGGCGTAGATCAGCGCCGCGATCTGCCCGCTGCGTCGCGCGCGTGCGGCGATCGGCTCCTCGCTTTTGAGCGCGGCATAGGCCGCACCGTGCATCGCCAGCATCGCCAGGCTCACGACGCCGGCCAGCAGCGCGAAAGGCGTGAGCAGCGAAAAGAACACCGGCACGAATACCGGGCGCCCCAGCGCATCGATCGAAAACGGCAAGCCGAGAAACAGGTTTCCGATCGCCACCCCGAACAACAGCGCGGCGGCGCTGCCGCCGCTGAACAGCGCCCAGTCCCAGGCGCTGCGCCAACGCGGATCGGTGAGTTTGTTGCGGTAGTTGAAGCCGACCGGTCGCACGATGAACGTCAGCAGCACCAGGAACATCGCCAGGTATAGACCCGAGAATGAGGCCGCGTACAGCAGCGGCCAGGCCGCGAACACCGCGCCGCCGCCGAGGATGAACCAGACTTGGTTGCCATCCCACACCGGTTCGATCGACTCCAGCAGCGCGCGCTTTTCGTCGTCGTTTCGGCCGATAAAGCGGTAGATGATCGCCACCCCCAGATCGAAGCCGTCCATGACCGCAAAGCCGATCAGCAGCACTCCGAGCAGCAGCCACCAGATCAGGCGTAGGGTTTCGTAATCAGGCATCGCTCGTCTCCTGCGGCGCGTTGGGCCGCAGCGGCCAATAGCCGAGCCCTTCCGGTCCGCGCCGGATCATGCGTAGCATCAGAAAGCCATCAATCACGGCCAGCCCGGTGTAGAACACGACGAAGCCGGCCAGCGACAGAATCACCTCGTACGCCGGTACCGGCGAGGCGCCGAGGAAAGTCGGCAGCACGCCGTCGATCGCCCACGGCTGACGACCGTACTCGGCGACGATCCAGCCCACTTCGGCGGCCAGCCACGGCAGCGGCAGCGTGTACAGCGCGACCCGCAGAAAGCCTCGCCGGCGGTCCAGCCGCCGGGTCGACGCCAGCCAGAAGGCGTAGGCGAACAAGGCGATGAAATAAAACCCGAGCAGCACCATCAGGCGGAACGCCCAGAACAACACCGGCACGTTCGGGATCAGCGAGTCCGCCGCTCGGTCGATGTCCGCAGCCGTGGCCTTGGTCGGATCGCGCACGTAGCGCAGTAGCAGCAGCCCGTAGCCGAGGTCGGCCGCGTGTGCGTTAAGGGTCGCGCGCGCCTGCGCATCGTGCGGGTCGGCGCGCAGCCGCGACAACGCGCCATAGGCCTTGATCCCGCTCTCGATCCGTTTTCGGCCCTGGTCAACCAGCGGCTCGATCCCCGGCACCGGCGTATCCAGCGAGCGGGTGGCGATCAGGCCCAGCAGCCATGGCACCTTTACCGCCGCATGGGTGGTGCGCTCGGCGACATCCGGCAGACCGAACAAGGTAAACGAAGCCGGCGGCTTTTCGGTGTGCCACATCGCCTCGATCGCGGCGATCTTCATCCGCTGGTTGGCCGAAAGCGTATAGCCGCTCTCGTCGCCCAGCACCACCACCGACAGCGCGGAGGCCAGTCCGAAGCTGGCGGCGACCGTCAACGAGCGTTTGGCGAACTCGAGATTGCGGCCGCGCAACAAGTACCAGGCGGAGATCGCCATTACGAACACCGAGCCGACGACATAGCCGGCCGACACCGTGTGCACAAACTTGTCCTGGGCCACCGGATTGAACACCACCGCGCTGAACGACGTCAGCTCCATGCGCATGGTTTCCGGGTTGAAGGCGGCACCGACCGGGTGCTGCATCCAGGCGTTGGCGATCAGGATCCACAGCGCCGAAAGGTTCGACCCCAGCGCCACCAGCCAGGTTACGGCCAGGTGTCCGACCCTGGACAGCCGCTCCCAGCCGAAGAAGAACAATCCGACGAAGGTGCTCTCCAGGAAAAAGGCCATCAGGCCCTCGATCGCCAGCGGCGCGCCGAAGATGTCGCCGACGTAGTGCGAGTAGTAGGCCCAGTTGGTGCCGAACTGAAACTCCATCGTGATGCCGGTGGCCACCCCCATCGCGAAGTTGATTCCGAACAACAGGCCCCAGAACTTGGTCATCTGTTTCCAGATCTCGCGGCCGGTCATCACGTAGACGCTTTCCATGATCGCCAGCAGCAGCGACAGGCCCAGCGTCAGCGGCACGAACAGGAAATGGTAGAGGGCGGTCAGCGCGAATTGCAGGCGCGACAGGTTCACGACCAGGTCAGTCATGCGCAGCGCTCCGGTGAACGGGGGTTTGGAGGCTCGGGAAAAGGCGCGCGGCCACGGTCTGCGCGTCGGCGGCGGGGCGGTGTGTGGGGGAGAAAAACAGCCACCACAACGCGGTCAACGCCAGCAGCTTGATCGCCAGCAGCCCTACGACCCGGCGCCGGAGCCAGGATCGCCAGTCCCCGCCGAACGTGCCCTCGCGGACGATTTCGCTCACCCCGATCATCCCGCGCGCAAGCGGTGCGCCCAATCCTGAGCGAGAATCCGGTGTCGCGCAAGGTATATGCCTGCGCCTCATTGTTGCGACTGCAGGCGCACGATACCGAGCGCCTTGAGCACGTACTTTTCGTAGATCGGCTCCGGGTTGCCGGTTCTCATCTTGCGGATGAAGTACTTCTCGTACGCGACCTTGGCCAGGTGTACCCATTTGCCCCGTTTGGTCCAGGTCAGGTTGCGCGGTGGAATCTGAGGCAGCGCAACGAAGGCGATGCCGCCGTCGCCCATGTCGGCCAGACAGATGGCGTTCCAGGTGCCTTTGTGAGTCGCCGGCCTGCCGGCCAACTCGTTGCGGATGTTTTCGACGATCGCGGTGACCATCGATTCGATCATGTAGCCGGTTTTCGGCACACCGGTCGGCACCGGCGCGGCTTCCACCGGCGGGATCGCGACGCAGACGCCGACCGCGAAGATGTTGCGGTGGGTCGGATTGCGCTGTTGGTCGTCGATCAGCACGAAGCCGCGCGGGTTGCACAATCCGGGCACCTTCGCCACCGCGTCGACGCCCCGGAACGCAGGCAGCAGCATGGTGAAACGCGACTGCAGTTCGAGTTTTCTAATCGCTTGGCCGTCGTCGTCGTGCTCGACGACGTGCACCGAATCCGGCCGCGCCTCCAGCAGCTCGCCGTTGGTGATCCATTTGATGTGCCGCCGGCGCAGCTCCGACTCCAGCAGCCCCTTGGAGTCGCCGACGCCGCCCAGACCCAGGTGGCCGATATACGGCTCGGAGGTGACAAAGGTCATCGGCACCTTGTGGCGCAGCTTGCGTCGCCGCAGGTCGGTATCCACGATCAACGCGAATTCGTAGGCCGGGCCAAAGCAACTAGCCCCCTGGGCCGCGCCGATCACCATCGGCCCCGGAGCCGCGAGAAATTCCTGGTACGCCCGCCAGGCCTGCTGTGCGTGCGCTGTGGTACAGACCGAGTGCGTGTAACCGCTCGCCGGGCCGAATCCGAAAACCTCATCGAACGCCAGCTCCGGTCCGGTGGCGATCACCAGATCATCGTAATCGAGCGTGGCGCCGCCGGTCAGCATCAAGCGGTTGTGTTCGGCGTCGATCGCGTCCACCGCCTGCGCCACCAGGCGGATGCCTTTTTTCGCCATGCGTTCGGCCAACGGCACCGTGATCTGCGACGCGCTGCGCCA
>JAGWMX010000105.1 GCA_028871525.1 Gammaproteobacteria bacterium | reverse complement strand
CATGGAACCACCATGTGCGCTCGTCGTTCCTTGCGGCTGCGCGAAAAGGGCCGCCGTCGCAGCGACCGAACAATTGTCAACAGACCCTTAGTATTTCATGCGTTTCGTCGGGCGCGCAAGACGTTCGGCACGGCCAGAGTGGCGACGGGGTTTGCCGTCATCCGCCGCCGTTGCGATTTGACGCAAGAACTCGCGGATTTCGGGCCACGGCCGATCCGGGTTGGTACGCAACTCGAGAACGTGTCGCACAAGCACCAGCCGCGCGCCCGGTATCTGCCACGCCAGGGCTTCCGCGTCCTGGCGGTCGTGCAGCCAATCGCCGGTGTGGCCGACGACCAGCACCGGCATCGTCAATGCCTGGCGTTGCATCTCGGTCGGTGCAATCGGTCCGACCATCACGCCGTGCAGGATCGCCGCCGCGGTTTCCGGCTCGATCGTAACGGCGTTCAGCAGCGACGCCAGCCAGGCTTCGCGCGGGCGCGGCATGCGCGCCAACGCCTTGCCCAACCGGCGGTAACCGGGCCGTAGAACGCGGGCGGCGAACAGAATCGGCGCCAGGATCACGGTCGCCCACGGCGCCGACCATTCCAACACCGGCATTTCCAGAAACAGTGCACGCACACGCCGGGGCGCGCGCACGGCCACCTGCAGCGCCGTGATCGCGCCCAGCGACACCCCGCCGATCAGCGCCTGCGGCCAACCCAGATGGTCGAGCAGCGCCAGCACCTGGTCGGCGTAAAAGTCGGTACGGTGATCTTTGGGATCGCGTGAACGCTCGCTACGGCCGTGACCGAGCAGGTCGAGCAGGGCAACGCGATAACCCTCGGCGGCGAAACGCAGCGCCAGCTCGCGATTGACCAGCGCATCCAGCAAAATACCGTGCAACAGCACGCAAGGCTGTCCGTGATGGCCGTAGATCTCGTAAGCCAGCCGACGCCCCCGGTAGTCGAAGCTGCCGATCTCCACCAACGTCGGTTGCATGCTCACGCGCGCCCCCTGCCTCCCGTTTTTGATGGACCGCAGCCTACAGGCGCGAACGTCCCGCCGCCAGCCTGGCGCAGCGGCGAACGCCCGGCACGACGCAGGCCGTCGCCCCGGATGCACCCCATCGTATGCCGCCGGCTCGCGCGGCCGCTGGGTGAACCATCGTTGTCGGGTCGCTGGCTCGGTCCCGTCCCTCGAGCCGCAGTGCGAAAGCGCCCGCGCTGCCTCTGTCGCGGGCCTCGAACTGGTTTATGTGACCACGCGTCTACCCGATTTTGGTGCCCACCACTGGAATCGAACCAGTGACCTCACCCTTACCAAGGGTGTGCTCTACCGACTGAGCTAGGTGGGCGTCGGGTCTGCACCTGTCTGGCGCCATCCGTTGCACGCCATGATACGCAAACTGGAGCGGGTGATGGGAATCGAACCCACGTCATCAGCTTGGAAGGCTGAGGTTCTACCATTGAACTACACCCGCGAAGCCGAACGCTTGGCGAACCGGCGCCCAGCCCGATGGCAGCGGTCTGGTGGAGGGGGTAGGATTCGAACCTACGTAGGCGTAAGCCAGCAGATTTACAGTCTGCCCTCGTTGGCCGCTTGAGTACCCCTCCAGCCGTTGACGAAGTCGGGCATTGTTCTGGACGCTGCGCAAAGCTGTCAAGAATCTGTCGCCAAGCATCTCAGCGGTCACACCGCTGGCGCCGCGGTTTGGCGCGCGTGCTCGGCGGCGCACTCAGCGGGTCGTCCGGCCAGGGATGCTTGGGATAGCGTCCCTTGAGTTCCTTGCGCACCTGCGGATAAGTGCGCGCCCAGAAACCCGCGAGATCCTGCGTCACCTGGATCGGCCGACCGGCCGGCGACAGCAGATGCAGCATCACCGGATTGCGGCCGTGGTTGACCGTCGGCGTGCACGTCAGGCCGAACAGCTCCTGCAGCTTGACCGCCAGCACCGGCGGCGCGCCGTCGCTGGAGTAATTCAGCGGGCGCGCATACCCGCTGGGAACCATCAGCGTCGGCGGCGCCAGCCGCGTCAGCGCGGCGCGCCGGGACGGCGTCAGCAGCCCCGCCAGCAGCACCGGCAAATCCAGCCGCGAAAGCTGATCGAGACGGCTGACGCCGTCCAGGCCCGGCGCCAGCCAGCCTTCGAGCCGAGTCAGCAGCGCGGCGTCACCGAGATCGGGCCAGTCCTCCGCCGGGCGCCAGGCGCGCAAGCTCGCGACTCGAGCCTGCCACTGCCGCGCGGCTGCGGTCCACGGCAGCGCCTGCGCCCCCCGCGCCCGTAAACCCCGCAGCAGCGCAGCGCACACCTGTGCGGCCGACGGCTGCGGCCACGGCCGTCGCGCCAGGACGATGGCGTCGAATTCGAGCAGCCGCTCGGCGACCACGGCGCCGGCGCGCGCGTCCCAATCCAGCCGCTCGCGGCTGACGATGCGCCCGGCGTGATCTTCACGCAGCGTCGCTTCATCGATCCGCGCGGCCAGCCGGATGCGGCGCACCGATCCCGGCTGCCAGTGAGCGATCGCCAGCCATTCGGCGTCGGCCAGCGACGTTTCCGGCGCCAGACTGGCCTCGCCGCCGTCGGCACATAGAAAAACCCCACGCTGCCCATCGCGCCGGCGCGCCAACCGTTCGGGATAGCCCAGGGCGACGATCCGTCCGACGGTGTCGGGATCGGCGGCGGCGGCGGCGCCGTCAAGATCGAGCAGTCGCAACAGCTGCGCGGCAGCCTGACGCACGCGGGCGGCCGCGGAGGGCTCGGCAACGCCGCTGCGGTGGCGCGCCAGCAGCACCGCCAGATCGACGTCGCCGGGGTCGCCGTGTTCGTCGAGCAGCGCGGCGACCTGCGCACCGGTGGCGCCGAGGCCGCGCTCGCGCGCCGCCAGCAGCATGTGGGCGCGTCGCGGCGGCAGCGGCAGGCGCAGCAGCGCGCGGCCATGGACACCGATGCGTCCATGCCGGTCGAGCGCACCGAGCGCCGCCAGCAGCTCACGCGCGGCGGCCCAGGCGGCGGCCGGCGGCGGATCCAGCAACCGCATCCGGGCCGGGTCGGTCACGCCCCAGGCCGCCAGCTCCAGCGCGAAGCGCGACAGGTCGGCGAGCTGGATCTCGGGTTCATCGTGAGCCGCCAACTGCCCGTGCTGATCCCGACTCCATAGCCGATAGGCGCTGCCGGGACCGAGCCGGCCGGCACGGCCGGCGCGCTGGTCGGCGGCGGCGCGCGACACACGGCGGGTCAGCAGCGCGTCGGCGCCGGCGCCGAGATCGAACCGTGCCAGCCGCACCAGACCGCCGTCGACCACGGTGGTCACGCCTTCCACCGTCAGGCTGGTCTGCGCCAGGTTGGTGGCCAGGATGACCTTGCGCGCGCCGCCGACGTCCGGCCGCAGCGCGGCGTCCTGCGCCGCGGCCGGCAGATCGCCGTACAGAGGATGTAGCCGCACCCCGCGCTCGCGTGCAGCCAGATGTCGCCCGGTATCGCGGATTTCCCGTCCACCGGGCAGAAACGCCAGTACATCGCCCGCGGTTTCCGCCAACGCCAGGCGCACGCCCTCAGCCACTGCCGCGCCGTGGCTGTCGCCGGCAAACGTCCGGTAATGCATTTCGACGGCATGACTGCGGGCACGGCTTTCGATGACCGCAGCGCCGTCCAGCAACACCGCCACCCGCGCGGCGTCCAGCGTCGCCGACATCACCAGCAGCCGCAGATCAGGCCGCAGCGTCTGCCGCACCTCCAGCGCCAGCGCCAATCCCAGATCGGCGTGCAGGCTGCGTTCGTGGAATTCGTCGAAGATCAGCAGGCCGACGCCCGGCAGCCCGGCGTCGGCCTGCAGCCGGCGCGTCAGCAGACCTTCGGTCAGCACCTCGATGCGCGTCTGCGCGCCGATACGACGTTCGAAGCGGACCTGATAGCCCACGCGCCGGCCGATCCGCTCGCCGAGCAGACCGGCCATCCGCGCCGCGACCACGCGTGCAGCCAGCCGTCGCGGCTCCAGCATCAGCATGCGGCGCCCGGCCAGCCACGGCTCGTCGAGCAAGGCTAGCGGCAGCAGCGTGGACTTGCCGGCGCCGGGCGGTGCGCACAGCACCGCACAGCCGCCGGCGGCCAACGCCTGGCGCAGCGCCGGCAGACATTCGGCGACCGGCAGGTTCGGCAGGGCCTCGGGCATCGGAGCGGATTTTCGCATGCGCGCGCCGGCGGCTAAGCTGGGTGCGGACCCGCCGTATTGGAGCCCGCCGTGTGGATCGCCCTGTCGCTGTCGCTGGCGCTCAATGCCGCGGTGCTGTTCGCACTGTGGCGGCAGCGCCGGTTGCACCCGGCGGCGCCCGCCGCTGCAGCCGACGAAGCCATTGTGATCGCAATCGACAACCCGATGGAGCTGGCCCGACGCGACTCGCGGCTGGCCGGCCCGCTTGGCGTGCTGGCGCCGCGGCTGATCCGCCGCCGGGTCTATCAGCGCACGGTGCAGGTTCTGGCCGGCGAGCTGTCGGCACGCGGCGTGCGCGCGCGGATCAGGCTGATGCCGCCGCCTGGCTGACGTCGGGATCGGGTCAACGCGGCGATGGCGCCAGGCTCTCGCCGTCTGCGCCACGACGTTGTTCGCGGCGCAACCAGGCGGCGCGGTCACGAATACGCTGGCGCCACTGCGCGGCCAGCCCCGGGGTCGCCGCCAGAGCCTCCAGCTCGTCCATCTCGGGCCGCAGCGCGCGCCCCAGCGCCCACATCCGTGCCACCGGAAACGCGACGCGGTTGCGCTCGAGCAGCCGCAGCTCGTCACCGGGCGCCACCGTTCCCGGCGCCAGCACCCGGTAGTACCAGCCGGCGATGCCGGCAATGGCGATGGCGCGTGCCAACCCCTCGACGCCGAATTTTTTATCGATCTTCCAGCACGGGGTGCGCGGCTGGCTGAGTTGCACCTGGGCAGTGCCGAGCGCGAAGACGTCGCCGATGCACACATCGGCCTCAGTAATCCCGGCGGTGGAGATGTTCTCGCCGATCGCGCCGGCGACGAATTCACCGGCCAGGTCAGGCACTGCGCGCACCAGGCGCGCGTAGTGATCGGACGGAAAATGATGCAGCGCCTTGTCCGGGCCGCCGTGTACGCGGAGATCGGCTTGAACATCGCCGGCCAGGCCCGCGGCGGTGACAGTGAGCGCCGCATCCACCGCCTGCTTGAAAATCGCCGTCGCGCGGCCATCTCCGGGCATCGGCCGCGGCCGGCCGACGTACAGGCCCTGGATGCGCACACGCATGCCGGTATTATGGCGGTCGTCGCAAGCTGGAGCAGCTTGCCCACCGCCAGGCACCGATGCGCCGACGCCAGTTGCTGACTTCCGCCGTAGCCGCCGCCACCCTGCTGGCGCGGCCGACGGCGGCCGCGTCGGAATTCGATTTATGCGGCATCGGCGGCAGCCAGCCGTTCGACTACGCCCGGCTCAAGCGCATGGCGCGGGCGCTGGCGGCCCGCACTTATCGGGCACCGTCGCAGGCTATCCCGGCGGCGCTGAAGAAACTGAGCTGGGATGCCTACCAGGCGATCGGCTTTCGCCATCGGCGCGCGCTGTGGCATGACCTGGGGCTGGACTTCCGCATCGAGCTTTTCCACCTCGGCCATAACTTCACCACGCCGGTGCGGATGCACGAGGTGGTCGACGGCCGGGCGCACGAAATCGCCTATGACCCGCAGCTGTTCGACTACGGTCGCAGCGGCGTCGACGGCAGCGGGCTGCCGGCGGATCTGGGTTTCGCCGGCTGGCGGCTGTTTTTCGGCGGCGACTGGCAGCGCGATATCGCCGCCTTCCTCGGCGCGAGCTATTTCCGCGCCGTCGGCGGCAGCAAGCAATATGGACTTTCGGCGCGTGGGCTGGCGATCGACACCGGGCTGCCCGGACCGGAGGAATTTCCGGTATTCACCGCTTTCTGGTTCCAGCGGCCGACGGCCGGCGACCGCACGCTCGAGGTCTACGCGCTGATGGACTCGCCGAGCGTCGCCGGCGCCTACCGTTTCGCGATCACGCCGGGCGCTGAGCTGCTGATGCTGGTGGATACCGCCCTGTACCCCCGCGCGACCATCGAACGGCTCGGCATCGCGCCGGCCACTAGCATGTTCTGGTGCGGCGAAAACGAAAAACTGGCCTGTGACGACGTGCGTCCGGAAATCCACGATTCCGACGGGCTGTCGATGTGGACCGGTGCCGGCGAGTGGATTTGGCGCCCGCTGCACGACCCGCAGGCGCTGCGGGTGAACTCGTATCTTGACCGCAATCCGAAAGGCTTCGGCCTGCTGCAGCGCGATCAGGATTTTGATCGCTACCAGGACGACGGCGCCTGGTACAACCGCCGGCCGGGCCTGTGGATCGAACCGGTCGGCGACTGGGGCTGCGGCGCGGTGCAGTTGGTGGAACTGCCGACCGAAGACGAGACCAACGACAACGTCGTGGCCTACTGGAACCCGGACAAAAACGCCGCCGCCGGCCAGGAGTGGCTGCTGACCTATCGTCTTTATTGGGGCGGCAACCCGCCGGCGCAGAGTCCGCTGGCCCGCGTAGTGGCCACGCGCACGGGCATGGGTGGCGTGGTCGGCGCCAAGCGCACGCACTTTTCACGACGCTTCGAAATCGACTTCGCCGGCGCCGGCATCGACAGGCTTGCCGCCGGCGCCGGTGTGGAACCGGTGATCACCGCCTCGCGCGGGCGGGTGGAGCTGCCGTCGGCACGGCCGCTGCTCGACGCGCCGGACCACGCCATCGGCTATCGTGCAATTTTCGATCTGGCGCCGACCGACGCTTCCACCGAACCGATCAACCTGCGTCTGTATCTGCGGCGCGAAGGCAAACCGCTGACCGAAACTTGGCTGTACCAGTGGATCCCGCCACCGCCCGACAGGCGCCGCACCTAAACTGCGGCGGCCGGCCCTCCTTCATCTGACGCTGCCCTTAGAAAACCGGAGACCGTGACGACGATGGCCACTTTCGCTTACCTGGGTCTGCTGCTGCTGCTGTTGATCGCGCTCGGCGCGATGCTGTATGCGCTGTTCCCGCAGCGTCTGGCGCGCGCGGGGATCGCCGTCGAGCGCAGTCTGGCGTCGGTCACGCCGAAACAGCTCGCGATCGCCGGCTTCAAGATCTGCTACCTCGACGGCGGCACCGCCGGCGACGATCGCGAGGCGCTGGTGCTGCTGCACGGCATCGGCGCCGACAAAGACCAATGGAACCGCGTCACGCGCTGCCTGCGCGGCCGTTTCCGCGTCATCGCCCCGGATCTGCCTGGTTTCGGCGATTCCGACAAGCCGCCGCAGGCCGATTACTCGATCCCGGCGCAGGTGGAAAACCTGAAACGCTTCCTGGACGCACTGGGGCTGGACCGCGTCCACCTGGGCGGCAATTCGATGGGCGGCCTGATCGCCGCCCGCTTCGCCGCCCGTTACCAGCGGCGAGTGATCACGCTGT
>JAGWMX010000104.1 GCA_028871525.1 Gammaproteobacteria bacterium | reverse complement strand
GCCGCAACCCTTCGGGACGGGGCCTTTTTCGCGCCCCGCGGCGTCACGCCTCGCTTACATGGAACCACCATGTGCGCTCGTCGTTCCTTGCGGCTGCGCGAAAAGGGCCGCCGTCGCAGCGACCGAACAATTGTCAACAGACCCTAGGGAATCCGCCAGCCCGCGCGGCGCAGCAGACGGCCGGCGGCGATCAGCGGCAAGCCCACCAGCGCCGTCGGATCACGGCTTTCGACGGCTGTGAACAGACCGATGCCCAATCCCTCGCACTTGAACGCGCCGGCGCAGTCGGGCGCCGGCTCCGCGGCGACGTAGCGGCGGATCTCGGCGTCGGTCAGATGCCGGAACCGCACCTGTGTCAGCTCTACCGCAGCGCGGGTAGTCTGCTCTGGAGTGCGCAGGGCCACTGCGCTGTGGAACTCGGCCTTGCGGCCGGACAGGCGGCGCAGCATCCTGATCGCCGCGGGCAGGGTGCCGGGTTTGCCGAGCAGCCGGCCGCCGCAGGCGCAGACCTGATCCGAACCGAGCACCCAGGCCTGCGGGAAACGCTTCGCCACCGCGGCCGCCTTGGCCCGCGCCAGCCGCAGCGCCAGGTGTTGCGGCGGTTCGCCTGGCCGCGGAGTCTCGTCGATCCGCGGCGCGACGCTGTCGAACGCAACGCCCAGCCGCGTCAACAGCGCTCGCCGGTAACGCGAGGTCGATGCCAGAATCAGCGTGGGACGATCCGGAGGCGCCATGCGCCGGCAATCTGACACAGTGCGGGGTGCCGCGAAAAGATCGCCGCTGCCGCGGCGCGTCGTTTTGGCCAAGCTGCCGCATGGCGGCATGCAGGTGAAACAGCGGGTGCCGCTGGCCGGACTGCCGCGACTGGCGCAGGTGTTGGCCGAGCCTGGCGGCGAGTTGGCGGTGGAACTGAAGCTGCAGGTCGCCGGCGCCGGCGGGCCGCGATTGCAGGCCAGCCTGAGCGCATCGCTGGCGCTGCGTTGCAGCCGCTGCCTGCAGACTTTCCACTGGCCGCTGGCGCTGCAACTGGACTTGCGGCTGGTGGCCGATGCCGATGAGGAACGCCGCTGGCTGGCGCAGGACGAGCCGTATCTGGCTGCGGCCGGAGTGCTGGATATGCCGAGGCTGATCGAAGACGAGGTGCTGCTGGCGCTGCCGAGCGTGGCTCACTGCCGGCGCGACGAATGCCTGCGACGCTGGCAGGGGGTCAGTTATTGAAGCGGCGATCAAATATTTGAACAACATGCTGCGGGATTGCGCCCCGCCGGCTCCTTGATCGGAGCCGCGCATCGCCGCTTCAATAACACCGAGCATGTTCAAACATCAGGTGGCCGGATCAATAGTCGGTTTGGGATCGCACCGCCGGTTCCGGTTAAACTAGACACCTTCCAGCCGCCGGCCGGCGGCTCCCTAGCGGTCGTGCTGCAATCGGGACAGGTGTCCCGCCAGGAGTTTCCATGGCTGTCCAGAAATCGAAGAAGTCGCGGTCACGCCGCGGCATGCGCCGGGCGCACGATGCGCTGGCCGCGCCGACGCTGTCGGTGGATTCCACCTCGGGCGAGACTCACCGGCGCCATCACCTCACCGCCGACGGTTTCTATCGCGGCAAGCGCGTGATCGAGCACCCGGCCGCGGACACGCCGGAAGCCTGATCCAGGTCACCGCCGTCGCAACGGTCCTGCGGCCATGATCGGCGCACGCATGCTGGCGATCGACGCGATGAGCGGTGATCACGGTCACGCCGTGGCGGTGGAGGCGAGCGCGCTGGCGCTGGCCCGCCACCCGCAGCTCGAACTGATCCTGGTCGGCGACCGCACCGCACTCAAGCGCGCGCTGGCGCACCGCCGGTTGCCGCGCGATCGGGTCGGCGTCCAGCACGCCAGCGAAGTGGTGACGATGGATGAGTCGCCGTCCAGGGCGCTGCGCACCAAGAAGCATTCGTCGATGCGGGTGGCGGTGGACCTGGTCAAGGACGGCCGCGCCGGCGCCTGCGTCTCGGCCGGCAACACCGGCGCGCTGATGGCGGCCGCCAAGTTCGTTCTCAAGACCTTGGCCGGGGTCGATCGGCCGGCGATCATCTCGCCGCTGCCGACGGTGGACGGCGTCACCCATGTGCTCGATCTCGGCGCCAACGCGGAATGCACAGCACGGCAGTTGCTGCAGTTTGCAGTGATGGGCAGCGCGCTGGTCACCGCGCTGTACGGCACCGAACGGCCGCGCGTGGCGCTGCTCAACATCGGCGCCGAAGAGATCAAAGGCAGCGACACCATCAAGCAGGCTGCGGCGCTGCTCGGTGAAGGTCCGCTCAACTACGTCGGTTTCATCGAAGGCGATGGCGTGTTCCTGCATCCGGTCGACGTGGTGGTGTGCGACGGCTTCGTCGGCAACGTGGCGCTGAAAGCCGGCGAAGGCGTGGCGCGGTTGGTGGCGCACTACATGCGCGAGGAGTTTACCCGCAACCTGTCGACCAAGCTGGTCGGCCTGGTGGCGCGTTCGGTGCTGCGTCGGCTGGCGCGGCGGATGGATCCGCGGCGTTATAACGGCGCCAGCTTTCTGGGTCTGCGCGGCACCGTGGTCAAAAGCCATGGCAGCGCCGACGCAGTGGCCTTCGCCAATGCGATTTCCGTGACCCTGCGCGAAGTCGAGCAACAGGTGCCGGAGCGCATCAGCCGGCTTTTGGCCGCTGCGCCGCCGGACCCGCAGGCAGCTTCGGCTACGTGAGGCAGCGTCGGCCGCGCGCGGCGCTGCTCGCCGGGCTGGCGATGCTCGGCCCCTTTTCGATCGATGCGATCTTCCCGGCGTTTCCGGCGATGCAGCTCAGTTTCGGCGCGCCGGCGGCGGCCATGCAGCAGGCGATCAGTTTTTATCTGGCCGGTTTCGCCGGCATGTCGCTGCTGCTCGGGCCGCTGTCCGACGCCTATGGCCGGCGTCGGGTGATCCTGGCGACGCTGACGGTATTCTGGCTGGCCACGATCGGCGCCGCGCTGGCCTCATCGCTAACGCTGCTGCTGGCCTGGCGGCTGTTGCAGGGCTGTTCGGCCGGCGCCGGCATGATCGTCGGCCGAGCGATCATCCGCGACTGTTTCGCCGGTGCCGACGCGCAGCGGCTGATGTCGCAGGTCAACCTGATCTTCGGCGCCGCGCCGGCGGCGGCGCCGATCGTCGGCGGCCTGATCGTCGCCGCCGCCGGCTGGCGCGCGATTTTCTGGGCGGTGGCCGGTTTCACCGCATTGCTGCTCGCCGCTTGTGTGGTGTGGCTGCCCGAGTCGCTGCCACCGGCACAGCGCGCCGGGCTGGCGCCGCGGCGGTTGGCGTCGATCTACCGCCGGATCACCGTCGATCGCGGCTTCATGCTGCTGGCCGCTGCGGCGGCCTGTAATTTCGCCGCGCTGTTCGTCTACATCGCTGCGGCGCCGGTCTTCGTGCTGCGGTTGCTGCAGCTGAGCGTGCGCGGCTTCGGCTGGCTGTTCGTGCCGGTGATCGCGGGCTTGATGTTCGGCTCGCTGCTGGCTTCGCGGCTGGCCGGCCGCTGCGGCGAGGCGACGATCATGCGCCTCGGCTACCGTTTTATCGCCGCTGGCTGGGCGCTGGATCTGCTGATCAGCGCGCTGCAGCCGCAGCCGCGGCTGCCGTGGGCGGTGCTGCCGCTGACGGTGGCCGGGGTCGGCATCTCACTGGCGTTTCCGACGCTGACGCTGCTGATGCTGGACCGGTTCCCCGCCAACCGTGGCGCCGCGGCATCGCTGCAGGCGGCGATCAGCCTGGCGGCTTGTTCGCTGGTGTCGGGCCTGTTGGCGCCGATGGTCGCCGGCCATGCGTCGGCGCTGGCCTTGGCGGCCGCGGCGCTGGCCTTGCTCGGCTACGGCTGCTGGCTCGCGGCGCGACGGTTGTTGCCGAGCGCACCGAGCGCGGTGCCGATGGCGCGGGCGCCGGCCTGAAGCCGCCGCCGCAAACGCGGCCGCGCCGACGATGGCTATTTAACCAGTTGATTCAGATCGAAGATTGGTAAAAGAATCGCCAGTACGATCATCAGAACCACCCCGCCCATCGCCAGAATCAACGTCGGTCCGAGGACTTCCATCAGCACGGCGATCCGTGTTTCCAGTTCGCGCTCCTGGTTGGTGGCGGCGCGTTCAAGCATCTCGTCGAGTTTGCCGGAAGCCTCGCCGCTGGCGATCAGGTGCACGGTGATCGGCGGGAACAGCCGCGAATCGCCCAGCGAGCGGGCGAGAGACGCGCCTTCGCGCACGCGCTTGGCGGCAGCCTCGACGGCGTCGCGCATCGGCAGGTTGTTGACCACCTGGGCGCCGATCCGCAGCGCTTCCAGAATCGGCACGCCGCTGCCGAACAGGATGCCCAGCGTGCGCATGAAGCGCGCGGCGTTGGCGCCGCGGGTCAGCCGGCCGACCAACGGCAGCCGCAACTGCAGACGATGGACGCGGCGCCTGAAATCCTCGGCGCGCATCGCCCGCGCAAACGCAATCACGCCGAGCGTCAGCGCGAGCAGCAGCCAGATGCCGTCGTGGCGCATGAAAGCCGACAATGCGATCAACGCCCGCGTCAGCGGCGGCAGCGTGGTGTTGATATTGTTGAACACACCGACGATTTTCGGCACCACGTAAGTCATCAGCAGCGCCACCACGCCGATCGCCACCACCGTCAGGATCACCGGGTAAAATGCGGCCAGCAGGATCTTCGAACGCATCGCCTGGCGGCGCTCGACGTAGTCGGCCAATCGCTCCAGCACCTGGTCGAGTTTGCCGGCGTGCTCGCCGGCTTCGACGGTGGCGCGGAACAGGGCCGGGAAGGCGCCGGGAAACTGCGCTAGACCGGCGGCCAGCGTGCTGCCCTCGGTCACTGCGGCGCGTACGCCGAGCGTGACCCGGCGCACGCGTTTCGAATCGGTCTGCTGCGCCACCGCGGTCAGTGCCTCGTCCAGCGGCAGACCGGAGCGCGCCAGCGTCGCCAACTGGCGGGTGAACAGCGTCAGCTCGGCGATGGACAGATAGCCGCCGCCACGCAACGACAATCCCCCATGCCGGGCGCTGCGGTGTTGCTCGGCGACTTCGGTCACCGACAACGGCATCAGCCCCTGTTCGCGCAGCAGTTGCCGGATCTGTCGCGGCGTGTCTGCTTCGAGCAGGCCCCTCTGCTGGCGGCCGCGGGCGTCGAGCGCCGCGTACTCGTAGGCGGCCATCAGGGCAACCGTCGGCGGATCATTCTTCGATCGTCACGCGCAGCACTTCGCCGAGCGTGGTCAGCCCGGCGGCGACCTTGTCGCGGCCGGACTGCAGGATACCCGGTCCCCTGGTTCGCGCGTAGTCCTCCAGCGCCTGCTCGGAAGCGCCGTCGTGGATCAGCGCTTCGAGTTTCTTGTCGACTTCGATGATTTCGTGGATCGCGCTGCGGCCCGAGTAGCCGGTGTGGCGGCAGCGGGCGCAGCCGACCGGCTTGTACAGCGCCAGCGGCGGGCCTTCGCGCGGCAGGCCGAGCTGCTGGCGCTCGATCGGGCTGGCGTCGTAGGGCTGCTTGCAGTCCGGGCACAGCAGCCGCACCAGGCGCTGCGCCATCAATCCGACCAGGCTGGAGGCGATCTGGAAGCTTTCCAGGCCCATGTCGCGCAGCCGCGCGATGGCGCCGACCGCGGAGTTTGTGTGCAGCGTGGAGAACACCAGGTGGCCGGTCTGGCTGGCCTGCACCGCGATCTGCGCGGTCTCCAGGTCGCGGATTTCGCCGACCATCACCACGTCGGGATCCTGGCGCAGGATCGCGCGCAGGCCGCGGGCGAAAGTCATCTGCACCTTCGAGTTGACCTGGGTTTGGCCGACGCCTTCGATGAAATACTCGATCGGATCCTCGACCGTCATGATGTTGCGCGTGTGATCGTTCAGCACCGACAGCGCGGCGTACAGCGTGGTGCTCTTGCCGGAGCCGGTCGGACCGGTCACCAGCATAATGCCGTACGGCTTGTGGATGATGCGGCCCAGCACTTCGATCTGCAGCGGATCCAGGCCGAGCTGATCCAGATGCAGCAACTCGGCCTGTTTGTCGAGCAGGCGCAGCACCACCCGTTCGTTGTTGCTGCCGGTGGGGATGGTCGAGACACGGACGTCGACCTTGCGGCCGCCGAAGCTTCTGCTGATGCGTCCGTCCTGGGGCAGGCGTTTCTCGGCGATATCCAGCCGCGCCATGATCTTGATGCGCGAGACGATTTTCGGCGCCAGCTGGCGCGGCGGGCTGAGCACCTCGCGCAGCACGCCGTCGACGCGAAAACGCACCACGATGCGCTTTTCGAACGTCTCGATGTGGATGTCGGAGGCGTTCTCGCGGATCGCTTCGACCAGCAGGCTGTTGATGAAGCGGATGATCGGCGCGTCGTCGTCGGATTCCAGCAGATCCTCGGCCTCGGCCAGCGCCGCCGACAGGCTGTCGAGATCGGCGGTCGGTTCGTCCGACAGGCCGTCGACCAGTTCCGCGCTGGCGGCGCTGGCGCCTTCGTAGGTGCGCTGCAGCAGCGCGTCGAAAGCTTCCGCCGCAACCCGGCGCACGCGCACCGGCCGGCCGATAAAGCGCCGCGCCTCGGCCAGGGCGTCGACGCTCGCGCCGGGCCGGCAGATCAGCTCGAGATGTCCGCCGTCCGTTTCGGCGACCAGCACGCCGTGGCGTTTGGCGAACGCGAACGGCGGTCGGCGGAGTTCGCTGGCGACTGTGGCCATGGCCTTAAATCCGCGGCGGTTCTCAGCGCGAGGTGGCAGCGGCCGGCGCCGCGGCGGAATGCGCCGCCGCCGGCGTTGCCGCGGTGGTGGCCGGTGTGGCAAGTGTACTGGAGCCGGCCGGCTTGTTGTGGAGCTTGAGATAGTCGTTCCAGGGATAGAGTACCGGCTGGCTGCCGCCGACCAGCGGTGCACCGCCGGTGGTCGCGTTCAATTGCGCGCGGCGCTGCTCGCCGTACTTGAGCCGCGAGTAATAGCCGGCATCATCGCTGTTGCGCAGGATCACCGGGTGGATGAAGACCATCAGGTTGCGCTTGGTCCGGGACTCCGTGCGGTGCGTGAACAGCGCGCCGAGCAAGGGGATGTCGGACAGGAACGGCACGCCGTTCTTTTGTTGGTTGAGCTGGTTATCGATCAGCCCGCCGATGACCAGGATCTGCCCGCTTTCGACCAGCACGGTGTTGGTGAGGGTGCGTTTGTTGGTGATCAGGTTGGCGGTGCCGGCGGTGCCCGACGACAAACTGGAATCCTCGAGGTCGATCTTCAGGCGGATGGTGTCGCCTGCGTTGATCGTCGGGGTGATGCCGAGCTTCAATCCCACATCGTGGCGTTCGATGGTCTGGAACGGATTGACCTGGCCGTTGGCGGTGGCCACGCCGGTGTTGGAGAACTGGCCGGTCAGGAACGGCACGTCCTGGCCGACCTCAAATTTCGCCTCCTGATTGTCCAGCGTCACCAGCGAC
>JAGWMX010000103.1 GCA_028871525.1 Gammaproteobacteria bacterium | reverse complement strand
GGCGCGCAGATGCGTCTCCAGTTTGTTCCGTAGCCGGGGGAAATCCCGGCGTAGGCGCTCACGCAGCCGGGCGTCCTCCCGCCGTAGGCGGGCGTGCAGATGCTGTTCGAACCAGCGCAGGCCCGCGCGTTGATGCGGCCGCAGGATCTCGCGCGGACCGGCGAGCAGAGCCAGATGCACTTCGGCGTCGCGCGCCGCGCCGGTGTCGCGCACCAGCCGGCGCAACCGCCGGCGCAGTTTTTTCGGCAGGCCGGATTCGCCGAGGCTGGACCGATACGCGCGCTCGGTGGTGCGCAGCCTGCGCAGCGCCACGCGGAAATCGTGCAGCGCCGCACCGTCCCGGCCCTGGGCGAGTCGCTGCGCCGGGCCGTCGGCGTCGGTCAGGGCGCGCAGCAGCAATGTCCGCGCGGCGGTGGCGGCGCCGAGATCCAGCCAGTTCAACTCGGGCATCGGCTTACCGCCGCGCGTCGTGCAGCCAGTCCAGATAGCGCTTGACGCCGTCCTCGACGCTCAGGAACGGCCGTTCGTAGCCGGCCTGGCGCAGGCGGGTGAGGTCGGCCTCGGTGAAGGATTGGTAGCGGCCCTGCAGATGTTCCGGGAACGGGATGTAGCGGATCGCGCCGCGGCCGTGCCAGGCGATCACCGCGCGGGCGACGTCGTTGAAACTCTGCGCGTGGCCGCTACCGCAGTTGAACACGCCGGATCGATGCGGATGATCGAGAAACCACAGGTTCACCGCCACGGCATCGTCGATGTGGACGAAGTCGCGCCGCTGCTCGCCGGCGCTATAGCCGTCGCTGCCTTCGAACAGCCGGCACTCGCCGTCGCGTTCGATCTGCTGGTTGAAGTGGAAGGCCGTGCTGGCCATGCCGCCCTTGTGTTGTTCGCGCGGACCGTAGACGTTGAAGTAACGCAGGCCCACCGCCGGCGCGTCGAGTTTATGCCGGCTCAGGTAGCGGTCGAACAGGCACTTGGAGTAGCCGTAGACGTTCAGCGGTCGCTCGGCCTGCGGCCGCTCGGCGAAACCGCCGCGGCCGTCGCCGTACACCGCCGCGCTGGAGGCGTAGATCAGCGGAATCCGGTGTGCCTGGCAGAAATGCAGCACTGCCTTGGAGTAGCGGTAGTTGACGTCCAGCATGAAGCGGCCGTTCCACTCGGTGGTGGTGGAACAGGCGCCCTGGTGAAACACCGCGTCGATTTTCGGCAGCCCGCCGCGGTCCAGGCGCTCGAGGAGTTCGTCCTTGTCCAGATAATCGGCGATGTCGGCGTCGGCCAGATTGACGAACTTGGTGCCGTCGGTCAGATCGTCCACCGCCAGCACGTCGCGTTCGCCGCGGGTGTTGAGCGCATGGACCAGGTTGGAGCCGATGAAACCGGCGGCACCGGTAACGACGATCACAGACCAGTCCTGAAAGTGCTCGAGACGCCGCTATTGTAGGCAATGGCGGGAGAGAAAAAGATATGTCGCTGCGAACCCGCGTGGGCGGGCGCGGCAACCTCGGCGCAGCGGTGCCGGCTGATGCGGCGCGCGCACAGCCCAACGTATGGCCAGCCGATGCGGAACCCGCCGTTGGCTTTGAACCTCGCCGATCCCGCTGCCACGGCCCAGCCTATGCAACACCCAGAAAATGTTTGAGCCTGTTACAGGGTACATCGTGGCCAGGGGCTGCGGGTGTCGGCCGGGAGGAGGGCGCCGGCGGCGTCGCTGCGGTGCATTCGGCGGCGGGTTCGGCGGCGGGTCGCCGCCAGCACGCTTCGGCCGCGCTCGCCTTCGCCAGTCCGGGCGGTGGGCAAACCCAATGCTATGCAGCGCCATTGGATCCCGTTAAAATAAACGTTTATCCGGATTTATCGTGCGGCGCGACAGTCGCGTCCGCGTCGCCGTTACGTTCAATAAAAGCGGGAACCGTAAACAGTCATGGTGAAAATTCGTTTGGCACGCGCCGGCGCCACGAAGCGCCCCTTTTACCACGTCGTCGCTACCGAATCGCGCAATGCGCGGGACGGTCGGTTCATCGAGCGGCTGGGGTTCTATAATCCCAACGCGCGCGGTGGCGAACAGCCGCTCAAGCTCGACGCGGAACGTCTGGCTTACTGGCGCGCCCAGGGTGCCCAGGTATCCGAACGGGTCGAGTTCCTGGCCGGTCAGGCCACGGCCGCCACGGCCGCCACGGCCGCCACGGCCGCCACGGCCGCCACGGCCGACAAGGCGGCGGTGGCCGGCTGAAGTGTCGGCGGCCGGCCGGTGTGCAAGCGATGCCGGCCCGGGTCACGCTGGGTAGCATAGTTGCGGTTTTTGGCGTACGCGGCTGGGTCAGGGCCCGCTCATACGCCCGGCCGGAATCGAACCTGCTGCTCTATCGACGCTGGTGGTTGAGCGGTGAGGCCGCGGGGGAGTACCAATTGTTGCAGGGCCAGGCGCACGGTCGTGGTTTCATCGCGCACTTGGCGTCGGCTGGCGGTGGGCCGTTGGGCGGCCGCGACCAGGCGGTGGCGTTGGTCGGCGCGCGCATCGAAGTCGAGCGCGCGGCGCTGCCGGTGCTGCCGCGCGGACAGTATTACTGGGCCGACCTGATCGGCTTGAAAGTGCAATCGCTGCGCGGCGAGCCGCTCGGCGTCGTCGACGGACTGACCGACAACGGCGCGCAGGACGTGCTGGTGGTCGAGGATGATGGGCGCGTGCGCCTGATTCCGTTCGTGCGCGGGCCGATCGTCAAGCGCGTCGAGCCGAGCCGCGGGCGGATCGTCGTCGATTGGGCGCCCGATTATTGAAGCGGCCGGGAAATGCCGGACCAGGCGGCGGCGCCGCTGCGACGGCGGCGTTAAACTTCGACAGTGGAGGTGTTGAACTCCGTTCACTGCATGTTCAAGCATCCCGCGGCCGGGTCAATGATCAGGCGTCAGGCGGAGGATCGGCGATGGACATAGAGGTGCTGTGCCTGTTCCCGGAGTTGGTGCGGCAAGTGATCGATTTCGGGATGCCGCGGCGGGCGGTCGAAACCGGTGCGCTGCGAGTTTCGGTCTGCGCGCTACGCGATTACGCGCAGCGCAGCGACGGCCGCATTGACGACCGCAGCTACGGTGGCGGGCCGGGCATGGTGCTGCAGGCCGAGCCGGTGGTGCAAGCGATCGCCGCGGCGCGCGCGCGATTGCCGCAGGCGCGGGTGGTCGCGTTAAGCCCGCAAGGCGAGCCGCTGACCCAGGCTTGGGTGTGGCGGCTGTCACGCGAGCCGGAATTGATTATGCTGTGCGGCCGCTACGAAGGCGTCGATGAACGCGCCTCGCGGGCGGTCGATTTGGAGGTGTCGCTGGGGGACTACGTGCTTTCCGGCGGCGAACTGGCGGCGATGGTGGTGGTCGATGCCATCGCGCGGCTGTTGCCGGGCGTGCTCGGCGAAGCGGCGTCGGCGCAGGCGGAATCGTTCGAGGGCGGGCTGCTGGATCATGCCCACTACTCGCGGCCGCCGCGGTGGCGTGAGCAGCCGGTGCCGGAGGTGCTGCTGTCGGGCGACCATCGGGCGGTTCGCCGCTGGCGCCTGCGCAATGCGCTGGCGACGACCTGGATGAAGCGGCCCGATCTGTTGGCGGGCCTGAATTTGGACGAAGAACAACGCAAACTGCTCCGCGAATTCATCGCGGAGGCAGTTCGCGATGGCGAAGAGGTGGAACGTGAGCAAGATCATTCAGGCCCTTGAGGCCGAGCAGCTGCAGGACAAAGTCATCCCCGACTTCCGCGCCGGCGACACGGTCGAAGTCAAGGTCAAGGTCAAGGAAGGCGAGCGCGAGCGCCTGCAGGCTTTCGAGGGCGTCGTCATCGCCCGGCGCAACCGCGGGCTCAACTCCGCTTTCACCGTGCGCAAGGTCAGCCACGGTGAAGGGGTGGAGCGCGTCTTCCAGACCTACAGCGCTCAAGTCGCCGAGATCGTCGTCAAGCGGCGCGGCGAGGTCGCGCGCGGCAAGCTCTACTATCTGCGAGACCGTGCCGGAAAATCGGCCCGCATCAAGGAAAAACTCGGCTGAGCCGACGTTGCAGGCGTGGCGCCGCTTTAAGCCTTTCAGTCGGGCATGCGCGCACCCGCAGACCCCGCAGACGTGTGGCCAGCTGCAAACCGCCGGCCGGGGCGCTGGCCGGTTGGATAAACAGGCTCAGGTCGCGACGTTGGGGTTCTTGCGCCCGGTCAGTTCGCCGATGCGGGTGATCTGTTCAGCGATGGCGGCCAGCGGTGCCAGAGCCTCGGCCGCCGGCCGTTCCAGGGCGCCGTCGCGCGGCTCGCAGCGTTCGAGGTACAACCGCAGCGTCGCCCCCTCGGTGCCGGTGCCCGACGTCCGCAGCACGATGCGCGCCGCCTCGCCGAAGGTGACGACCAGGCCCTGGTGTTCGATCTGGCTGCCGTCGATCGGATCGACGTAGGCGAAATCTTCGGCGTGGGTCACCTGCAGGCCGCTGAATTCGCGCCGCGGCAGGTCCGGCAGTTGCGCGCGCAGCGCCGAGGTCACCTGTGCGGCCACGGCCGCGGACAGGTTTTCATAATCGTGGCGCTGGAAGTAGTGGCGCCCGAAACGGTGCCAGTGCCCGGCGGCGAGCGCCGCCAGCGGCTTGCCGGTGACCGCCAGCACGTTGAGCCAGGCCAGCACCGCCCACAGCCCGTCTTTTTCGCGCACATGGTCGGAGCCGGTGCCGAAGCTTTCCTCGCCGCAGATCGTCACCCGGCCGGCGTCGAGCAGGTTGCAGAAGAACTTCCAGCCGGTGGGCGTCTGCTGGCATTCGATGCCCAACGCCGCGGCCACGGCGTCGGCGGCGCGCGAAGTCGGCATCGAGCGCGCCACGCCGTGCACGCGTCCGCGGTAGCCGGGCAGGCGATCGAGATGGGCGGTCAGCATCGCCAGCGAATCGCCCGGCGACACGAACAACCCACGCCCGAGGATCAGGTTACGGTCGCCGTCGCCGTCGCTGGCGGCGGCGAAATCCGGCGCCTCGGCGCCCATCATCGCCTCGACCAGCGGTTTGGCGTGGATCAGGTTGGGATCGGGTTGACCGCCGCCGAAATCCTCCAGCGGCACGCCGCCCACCACCGATGCCGCCGGTGCGCCGAGCATCTCGACCAGGATGCGTCGGGCGTACGGGCCGGTAGCGGCGTGCAGGGCGTCGAAGCGCAGCCGGCCGCCACGCTTGATCCAGTCGCGGATGCGCTCGAAGTCGAACAGTTTCTGCATCAGCTGCGCGTAGTCCTCGACGCAGTCCACGACTTCGATTTCGAGTCCTTCGACCTGCTGGGTTCCGCGGCGGTCGAGGTCGATTTCGAGTCCGTCACAGATGCGGTAACGCGCAAGCTCCCGGCTGTGGGCGTGGATTTTTCCGGTGAGCGCCACATCGGCCTGGCCACCGCCGGCGACGTTGAACTTGACGCCGAAATCGCCTTCCGGGCCGGCCGGGTTGTGGCTGGCGGTGAAGATCAGGCCGCCGGCGGCGCCGCGCAGCCGGATCAGATGACTGGCGGCCGGCGTGGTCAGCAATCCGCCCTGGCCGATGATGACTTTGGCCACGCCGTTGGCGACGGCCATCGCTACCGCGGTGCCGATCGCGTCGCGGTTGTGGTAACGGCCATCGCCGCCGATCACCAGACTCGCGCCGCGCAACGATGGGTGGCAGTCGAAGATCGACTGCAGGAAATTCTCCAGATAGTGCGGCTGTTGGAACACCGCGACTTTCTTGCGCAGCCCGGCGGTGCCGGGGCGCTGGTCGGGGTACGGCTTGGTCGCGACTTCTCGCGTTGGCATCGCGGCTGAGATCCTAGGCTGCGCGTCATCCGCATCCTAACGTATAGTCGGCTCATGTCGTCGATGAGCTTTCGATCTCCGCCGTGTCCCGGTACCGGGACACGGCTCGGCTACGACCCCTGCTGCGGCCAGCCGCGACGCATCGCGCACCTGGTCGATCTATACGAGCGCAATTTCCGCCTGCTGCAGCGGCTGGTGCCGGAACTGGAGCTGCCGTTCGATCGCGCGGTATCGCGCTCGGCCAGCGACCTGCCGCTGCATCTCACCGTGGTCGAGCGCGCGCCGTATACCTGTGAATTGCGACTGACCTACGTCTTCGAACAAGCGCAGGGCGTGCGTGTGCAGCCGGATTTCTGGCTGCGCGTTTATCGCGACGCCCGGGTCGCCGAGGCGCTGCGCTGCGGTCGGCGCATGCCCTGGCGGGCGGCCGGCGAAAACGATCCGGCAGCGCGTGACTACTTGCACGACCAGTGGGCGCGCAACCATATGTTGTCGCGCTGGCTGGATTACCTGCTCGAGCACGGGCACGGGTTTTCACTGGCCGCACGACCGCGCGCCGTCGCCACGATGTCCACGGGCATTGGCTAGGCCGCGAGCGGTCGACGGCAGCGCAGCGATGCACAGGCGAAATTGGCGGGTAATTTCGGTGATGGTGGCGCTCACGCTGCTGCTGCAGGCGCCGGTGCGCGCCTTCGACAAGCAAAGCGGTAGCATCGACGTCAACGGCGTGACGCGCACCTGCATCGTCGCCGAGCCATCCGCCGCAGCCGGCGGGCCGCGGCCGTTGGTGCTGTTGCTGCACGGGCACCTGGGCACCGCGGCCAACGTCATGGGGCACGGCTTCAGGCCGTCGCCGCTATCGGCGTGGCTCGATCGGGTTGATTCGCAGAACGTCATCGTCGTCGCGCTGCAGGGTCTGAAGGGTGGCGACGGCCGCACCGGTTGGAACGACTGCCGGGCCGACAACGCGCGCAACCCCACCGCTGACGATGTCGCCTTCGCCGATGCGATCGTCAAGCAGTTGATCGACCGCGGCGCCGCCGACGCGCACCGCGTGTACGTCATGGGCATGTCCAACGGTGGGTTCATGACGTTGCGGCTGGCGCAGCAGATGCAACCGCTGCCGGCGGCCGTAGCCGCAATGTCCGCGAGCATGGCCGTGGACTCGCGCTGCGACGGACCACAGGCGCCGGTCTCGGTGCTGCTGATCGATGGCACCGAGGATCCATTGGTTCCGTACGCCGGCGGCGAAGTGGTGCGTCAGGGCGGCAAGGTTCTCGGGGTGGCGGGTACGCGCGACGTATGGCTGCGCGCCGACGGTCTTGTGGGCACCGCGCCGGTCACGCGCACGCTACCACATCTGCACCGCGACGATCCGACACGCGTCGAAGTGGCGACCTACGGGGCTGACGCCGGGCCGCAGGTGGAGGTCGTCACCATCGACGGCGGCGGGCATGTTGAACCGAGCCTGCAGCACCACTACGGCGCCATCTACCGCCGCATCGTCGGCGCGCAGAACCGCGATTTCGAAAGCGCCGCACTGGCTTGGGCGTTCTTTGCCCCCAAGCGGCGCTGACGTCACGAAGTCGCTGCCGTTGCGGTGGGCGAAGTCAGCCGATCGCCGCTGAGCCGAGCTCGGGACAAACCGATGCGACAACCGATCGTCGATTTCGACCGCGACGAGGCTGGCGACTGGCGCGCGATCCTCGCCTGCGGGCACCGCCAGCACCTGCGGGGGCTATTGTCAAATCTGGTGTATGGCGGCTTGATCAGGCGGCGGCCTTGCTGAGTTGATCCTGCTTCACTTCGATTCCATTTCTGAACTTCACTCCTTTGATCACCTTCGCCAGGTGATCGAATCCGCGGATGCGTCGCCAGCTCTTC
>JAGWMX010000015.1 GCA_028871525.1 Gammaproteobacteria bacterium | reverse complement strand
AGCACCTTGCGGTAGTCGCCGGCGGCGTACTGGGAGCCGCGATCGGAATGGTGCGTGAGTCCCGCCGGCGGATCGCGCCAGCCCAGTGCCATCGCGAGCGCCGCCAAGGTCAACTCTTGCGGCATCGCATCGCTCATCGCCCAGCCGACGAACTTGCGGCGGTACAGATACAGGATCAGTGCGTCGAGACCGGGGACGAACGCACCGAAAAGGGTCGGCAAGTCCTGGTCTGCGACCGCTGCGGCCGGCAGATGCCGCGGCAGGATTGGGGCGAATGGCAGGAAGCCCTGACCATCCGCTTCCCCGATCGGTCCTCGGATGGCGAGGTGCTGGAGACGGATCTGTGCCAGCTGGGAGCGGAAACCAACGGCGCACGCGCAGCCGGAACCACGCGTTTGCCCCAGACCCGACGCGCTATCGGAAAGCGCGGGATTCAATCTCGTGCCGGGAACACGACCATCCGGCGCCGGAGCCGTCGTTTCGCCTCCCGGTAGTGCGTGACCTGGCCGGCGATAATGATTCCGCAACGACGTGGCTACGCGATCGTCTTTGTGTGTCCCCGTACCTGCCTGCTCTGGCCAAGCGTTGGGGAGCGGACCAGACCGCCGCGACCAGCGACCACGAAGCGTGTGGTCCCTCACTCGGCTTCCGCCACCCGCAGACGCAGAACCCGATAAAAGCCGCGGAACGCGTTGACCTGCCGCTCCACAACCGTTTTCTTCCCCACCGCCGCCGCGCATTCCTCCACGAGCGCCGGTAGGTCCGAGTGCCACAAACTAGGGAGAAACGGCTCGGCCGCGCCGAACACCCAGCGCATCGGCCAGCGATGGAGAAAATGCGTGCGGGTGAAGGCGCCGTATTCGGCCAGCACCAGCCTGCCGCCGGGAGCCAGGACCCTGAGCGCCTCGCATAACGTCCGCCGGCGCGCGGCGGGCGGCATTTCGTGCAGCAGGAGAAACAACAGCACCGAGTCGAAGGCGTTGTTTTCGAAACGCAGCGTCTCTGCATTCATCTGCAACAACCGCGTGTTGTCGGCCGCACCGGCGGCAACGACCTTGGCGCGCGCGCGACGCAACTGGATCGGCGAGATATCGATCAGATGCAGCGGGTTTTCGGGAGTGAAATGACGCGCCAGCGTCGGTACCAGCACACCGTAGACCGAGGCGATCTGCAGCGTGCGGCCCGGATCGCCCTGCAGCAGCAGGTCGAGCGTGTGGTCGGTGATACGCCTGTAGTTGCCGAACAGAATGGCGTTGATGATCGGCTGATGGTCGAACAACCACACCGCAGGAGGCCACACGTAAGCCCACCAGTAATGGCGCACCAGATAGTCCGGCAACGCGCCCGTTTCATCGTTTCCATGCCGCACCGCGGACTTTGCGAATGAGGCGACACTGTCTGCCGTTCCCGCAAAACCCTCGGCGCCACGGTACGCTCCGGCATATTGGAGATAGTCGCGAGTTTCGTTGGACATATTCATTCCCCCTCGTTTATCGCGGTGAGCTACCGCTCTATGCGTCTTTTCCTGCTTGTAACTCTCGCTTACGAATGCCGATGAAGCGTTGATCCAAGTCAATAACCCGTATGCCGCGGTCGCCGGCGGGACCGGATCGCTGGCCAGTCCATGGGGATAGCCCGCTCGTGGACATCTATTTTTGCGACAACCGCCGGCCCGGGACGGATGCGACAGCAGCCAATCCATCGTGTGGCCGCGAATCATCGCCGGCATACCGGATGCTCGCCGGCTGCGTCGCGCCTTGTTAGAATTCACTCAGCCAGTCCGATTTTCCTGCAGACGGCTGCGGAGCCGGACTGATCCCATATAACTAAGCGACGAGCGACGGAATTTTCTTGTTGACCGCGCCGACTCGAAAATGTACAGGCTCGTCCATTTTGTTGCTTCAGCCACTACCAATCGACACCGATGAAACTCGCCAAATACACCAAGTTCCGCGAAGAAAAATTCGGCGGCGTGCTGTTCGAAACGCGCTCGGAAAAGGTCTACACCCTCAATCCGACAGCCGCGGCGGTCGTGCGCGAGATCGGCTGCGACTGCAGCGAACGGGAAATCGTCGAGCGGCTGCGGGATGGCTTCCACGATTCCGGCGACGCGATCGCGCTTGACGTAAAGGCATTCCTCGCCGATCTCAGGCAAAAGGGATTGGTGGAGGATTGAATTGGTGACGCTCGACCCGGCGTATCGCGCGCCAGCCGCCGCCCCGGCGGCGACGCCGGCGGCCACCGGCTCCGGCGACCTCGGCGCACCGCTCTACGTGGCGTGGCAGGTGACCAACGAATGCAACCTCGCCTGCCTGCATTGCATCGAGGAAAGCGGGCCGGGCAAGGCATTCGGCGACGAGCTGAGCGGGGAACAGATATTCAATATCCTCGAACAGATCATGGACCTGGAGGTGCCCTACCTATCGTTCTCCGGCGGCGAACCCATGCTGCATCCACGGTTCTTCGAAATGGCGGAGTACGCCTGCCGGCGCAAAGCTCAGCTCAAAATCGAAACCAACGGTCACTTCCTCAGCACCGAGAACTGCGAGCGCCTGGCAAAACTTGGAGTCAAGGCGGTGCAGGTCAGTCTGGACGGCGCATCGCGCGAGACCTTCAACCGCATGCGCGTGCGCGGCGATTTCGATCGCGCGATCGAGGGTGTACGCAGACTGCGCGCGGCCGGCGTCCCGATCGAGATCAATTATTCCCCGACCCGATTCAACGTCCACGAGATCGGCGCGGCCGTGGATCTGGCCTACGAACTCGGCGCATACAGCTTCTACACCGGGCGCACCATGTACACCGGCAACGCCGTGAAGACCTGGCACAAATTGGCACCGTCCGAGGAGCAGTACACGACGTTCTTCGACGTACTCCACGTCAAGACGGAAGAATACCGCGGCCGCATGCGCGTGCATTTTCACCAGATGGGGCTGCTTGAAGAATTGCGCTACCGCCTGCGTCACCCGGCCGCGCTGCTGATCATCCTGCCCAACGGCCTGGTCAAGCTGATCAACGCACTGCCGTTCGTCTGCGGAGACCTGCGGCGTCAATCGCTGGACGGAATCTGGGCGAATTTCCAGCATGCCTGGAACGACCCGCGCGTCGGTCGGTTCGTCGAGCAGCTTGCCGCCGATCCGAACAAAACCGCGCTGCTCCATCAGTGGATCCATCTCTGACCTCGTCGCCGCAGCGATTCGAAACGAGCCGCTCTCCTTGGCGGCGGCTGCTGCTGGTCTTCAGCCTGGTGCGCTACCGGTTCTTCCTCTATGCCGGCCTGCTGCCGTACCTGCTCGGCGCGACGTGGGCCTACGGCATGGAGGGGCGATTCGATCCGCCGGCCTTCTGGAGCGGACTTGCCGGGGTGGTGTTCGCAGTCGTCGGCGTCGAAGCGTTCAATGAGTTTTTCGATTCACGCATGGGCACCGATCGCGTGTTCAACCCGCAGGATCTACCGCCGATGTCCGACTGGGTGCTGTGGCTGGGCGTGGCGGCCTTCGCCGCCGCCTTCACCGTCGGCATTTACCTGACTCTGCACAGCGGCTGGCTGATCCTCGCCTTCGCCGTTCTCGGCGGTGCCGCCGCGGTTTTCTACGTCGCACCCCCGATTCGTTGGGCCTATCGCGGCCTGGGTGAAACCGTGATCGCACTCGCCTACGGGCCGTTGATGGTGCTCGGCAGCCTCTATCTGCACGCGCGCGAAATCTCCTGGAGCGCGCTGCTGGCCTCCCTGGTGCCGGGCCTGCTGATCATGGCGCTGGCGGTGGTCAACGCGATTCCGGATTTCCATCAGGACCGGCTGGTGGGGAAGCGCAATCTGGTGGTGCGACTCGGCCGCGACCGTGCGGTGCGGCTGTACCTGGTACTGGCGAGCGCCGGGCTGGCAATGGCGCTCGGCGGCATCATCGCAGGACGATTCCCACCCGCCTGTCTCGCCGCGCTGCTGGCGCTGCCGCAGTTGCTGGCGAGCGCGCGCCGTGCACGCGGCACTTATGAGTCGCCGCGACAGTTCGTGCCCGCGATCCGCAGCATCGTCGGCTGTTACCTGACAGCCGTATCACTGTTTACCGCCGGCATCCTGCTCACCCCCTGGCTGTCGACCGGATGACCTATCGGATCGACAGCCTGAAGGCGCCGCTGTTGGTGTCGTGGCAGCTCACGCGCGATTGCGATCTCGCTTGTCTGCACTGCTGCACCGACTCGGCGCCTGGAAAACGCATGGCGGACGAATTCGACGCCGGCGAGGCCATCCGATTTGCCGAGCAGCTGGCACACAGCGAAATTCCTTACGTAATGCTGTGCGGCGGCGAGCCGTTGATCGTGCCGCACTTCTTCAGGCTCGCGGAAACCCTGGGACGTGCGGGCATCCAGCTCAAAATCGAAACCAACGGGCAAACCTTCGACGATGCGATCGCGGAGCGACTGGCGCGGCTGCCGGTGCGTTCGGTACAGATCAGCCTCGACGGCGCCACCCAGGAGGTCTATGCGAGGCAGCGTCCGGGCGCGTCGCTGGAAAAAGCGCATGCGGCCTGCCGCGCGGTACGCAGAGCTGGATTGCCGCTGGAAGTCACTTTCGCGCCGACCCGGTTCAACATCCACCAGTTGGAAGCGGTTATCGCACAGGCGCGCGCGTTCGGGGCTTTCCGCTTCAATACCGGCAGGCTGATGCGCATCGGCACCGCGGCCCGCCAGTGGCAGCGGCTGACGCCCAGTGCCGCGCAGTACCGGACGTTCATCGCAACTCTGCAGCACCAAGCAAACCCGGACGGCGTCGAGCCGATCGATCTTCGCTACCTGCCTTTCACGATCGTGGAAACACTGCGCGAAAATCTTGCCGATCCGCCGGCGACGATGCTGGTCCTGCCGAATGGCTGGGTAAAAGTCGCGGCGGTATTGCCTCTGGTTTGCGCGGACCTGCGCCGGCACACGCTGGCGGACGCCTGGGACTTGTACCGCCGCGCATGGCGCGACGACACCACCACCCGCCTGCTGTGGTCGGCGATCGAGGATGAGGCTCGACACAGTGAAGCCAATTCTTGGTATTGTGCGCTGAGGCGTGCTTGTGCCTGAGGCTAAGGAGGCGGAAATGAGCGAGATGAAATTGAAGGCGGACGGCGAAGACTCTGCCCGCAAGATCGTCACGGAACCCACCCGGCCAGCCGAGAAGCGCGGGTGGCAGACGCCAAAGATGGAGGATGTCTCGGAACAAGTGATGGCGCAGCCGTACATCCGCTTTACCTGAGCGATCTCGAACCTTCCCCGATGCGGGGGGAGTTGGCTGGCGACTACGGGGCCCCCCTGTTCGTCGCCTGGCAGCTGAGCAATCGGTGCAGTGCCGCCTGCCTTGCCTGCTGCGAGGAATCCGGCCCCGATAAAGCCTGGAAAGACGAGCTTTCCCGCGGCGCTGCGCTGGATTTGGCGCAGCGCATCGTCGAAGCGCAGGTGCCCTATGTAGCTTTCGGCGGCGGCGAGCCGTTGGCAGTTCCGCATTGCTGGGACATCTTCGATCTGCTCTCCGAAGCGGATATTGCAATCAAGATCGAGACCGACGGCCGCCACATCGATGAAGCTGCCGCCGATCGTTTGGCGGCGCTTGCCGTCCAGTGCATTCAGGTTTCAGTCGATGGCGCGACGGCTGCGACGCACCAACGGGTACGTCCCGGATCGAACTTCAATGCAGCTATCACCGCGATCGAACGCCTGGTCGAACGCGGGCTCACACCACAGATCACCTTCGTCCCCAATCGTCTCAATCTCCACGAAATCACCGCCACCTACGATCTGGCGGTGCGGCTCGGCTGCGAGGCTTTCGTCACCGGCCCGATGATGCGCATCGGCCGCGCTGCGACCAACTGGGAGCAACTCAGGTGCGGCGATGACGACTGGCACAGCGCAGTGCAGACCCTGCGGGAGCACGCGCGCACCTCGCCCGCCAGAATCGGTTTATCGATCTATCCCTGGGACATTCTGACCGAAATGAAACGCCGGCTGGAGAATCCGCAGGCGATGCTGTTGATCGTACCCAACGGCAAGATCAAGCTGCTGAACGCGCTGCCGTTCGCGCCGGCGGATTTGCGGAAGGATTCGCTGGCGCGGGCGTGGCGCGCCTACCAGGACGCCTGGCGCGCCCCGGAAGTTCAGGCATTCATCGCCGCCTGCCAGGCCTGGCCGGCGCTGCTTCGGCACGCAAACGAAACCTGGACAATGGGCACCGAACCGGCTCGCGCGCCTTAGCCTCGCGACATCTCATCCGCCCGGCTATAGCCGCCGTGTTGCCGCCGGCGAAACCAGGCCAGCGCGCCGAGGCTCAGCAGCACCGCGGTGGCCGCCAGGCCGACGGCGGGACTGTCGGCAACGGCCGCCGTCAGCCGATGACCGACGCCCTGGCCGTACAAGCTGATCCACTCGTAGAGAGCGACGGCAAACGCCAGAAATACCGACAATCCGGTGATCAGCGTGTTGAGCAGCAAGGTACGGTCGCGATCGGCGATGGCCCAGTCATACAGGCGCAGCACCAACAGCCCTTCGACGGTATCCATCAGCGTCATGCCGGCGGTAAACAGCATCGGCAGCAGCATCACGCACCACAGCGGCACGTTTCCGTCGTGCGCAGCGGCTACCGACATCGCCAACAGCGCGACCTCGCTGGCGGTATCGAAGCTCAGCCCGAAGAGCATGCCGAGCGGAAACATCTTCCAGCTGCGATCGACACCACCCACGCCGGCACGGTTGAGAAAGGGGTGGCCATGGCCTTCTCCCGCATCGCGGCGCCGCGAACCTGCGGCAAGCAAACGCAGATTGGCGACGCCGATCACCGTCAGAAAACTGGCGGAAACCAGAGTCCCGAACACCGATCCCCAGGCCGCCAGCCCCTGCAGCAGCGTCCCGGCGTGGCGCGCGACGAAAACCACGGCTGCGGTCAGCAGCACGACGACCGTCGAATGTCCCAGCGAGAAGAAAAGTCCGATGCCCATAGGACGTTGACCGGCGCCGCGCAGGCGGCGCGTCACATTGTCGATGGCCGCGATATGGTCCGCGTCGAAGGCATGCCGCACGCCGAGCAGATACGCGATCATGCCGACGCCCAAGCCGGCGGCGCCGAAGCCGCCGGCCCAAACCGTACCGCAGATAGCGCCGCCGCCGGCCAGCAGGTTGAGCGACAGCACCACGGCGCCGACCGCGATCAAACGCCCGCGCCGAGAGCTGCCGGCGAGCGGCATCGGCTATTGCACCTTCACCGTGAGCAGCTCTTCACCCTGCGGATCGACGACGTGGACCGCGCAGGCCAGGCAGGGGTCGAAACTGTGGATGGTGCGCAGGATCTCCAACGGCTTGGCCGGATCCGCCAGAACCTGCCCCTTCAGCGATGCTTCGTACGGCCCCTCCTGTCCCTTCGCATCACGCGGTCCGGCATTCCAGGTGCTCGGCACCACCGCCTGGTAGTTGCTGATCCTGCCGTCATCGATCACGACCCAGTGCGCCAGCGCGCCGCGCGGCGCTTCGGTAAAGCCGACCCCCTGCGCATGATCTGGCCAGCTCGAAGGATCCCAGAGTGTTTCGTTGAAGGTGCGCACCTCGCCTCCGGCGATATTGCTCATCAGATCCCGATACCAGCCGGACATCGCATCGGCGATCAGCTTGCTTTCCAGCGTCCGCGCCGCAGTACGGCCCATGGTCGAGAACATCGCCTCCAGCGGCAGGCCGAGTTGTGTCAGCGCCTTGGCGGCGAGTTCCCGGGTCGGTTCGTGACCGCTGGCGTAGAGCATCAACACCCGGGCCAGCGGCCCGACCTCCATGGCGTTGCCCTTCCAGCGCGGTGATTTCAGCCACGAGTAGCTGGCTTCCGTGTCGAGGTGCTCGTAGGGCGGTTTGGGGCCGGTATAGTGAAGCTTGGTTTCGCCGTTGTACGGATGCAGACCCTGGTCTTTGCCCACGCCGTAGTCGTACCAGGCATGGGCGATGAACTCCTGAATCTCCGACTCGGCGTCGAGATCGACCTCATGGATATGGCTGAGATCGCGATTCAGAATGGCGCCGCGCGGAATCATCATCTGCTTCGGATCGGAAGCGCCTTGCGCCGGGAAGTCCCCGTAGCAGAGGAAATTGCCGGTTCCTTCACCGTGCTGCGGCGTAAACCAGTGTTTGTAGAAGGACGCTATCGCCAAGGTATCCGGCAGATAAACCTGATCGACGAAGGTCTGCATCTGTTCGATGATGTCGGCAACCCGCTGCAGCCCCACCGCGTTGACCGCCGTGGTACCGGTCCCGGCCCCCGCATGCACGCTGATCGCCGACGGGCTGCCGCCGACCAGGAAGTTCGGGTGTGGATTCTTGCCGCCGAAGATCGTGTGCAATTCGGCCACTTGCCGCTGCCAGGCCAGCGCGTCGAGATAGTGCGCCACCGCCATCAAATTGGCTTCGGGCGGCAGTTTGTAGTCGGGATGCCCCCAGTAGGCATTGGCGAAGATGCCGAGCTGCCCCGACGCCACCAGCTTCTTGACCTTGTCCTGCACGTCGGCGAAATAGCCCGGAGAAGACTTCGCATAGGACGAGATCGACTGCGCGAGAGTCGACGTCGCCTTGGGATCGGCGGACAGCGCCGATACCACGTCGACCCAATCCAGTGCATGCAGGTGATAGAAGTGCATGACGTGGTCGTGCACGAACTGCGCGCCGATCATCAGGTTGCGGATCAGGTTGGCATTGGCCGGGATCTCGTATTTCAGCGCGTCCTCTACGGCGCGCACCGAGGCGATGCCATGCACCAGCGTGCAGACGCCGCAGATGCGCTGGGCGAAGGCCCAGGCGTCGCGCGGGTCGCGGCCGCGCAGGATGATCTCGATGCCGCGCACCATCGTCCCGCTGCTCGAGGCGCGGGTGATGACGTCGCCGTCCATCTGTGCCTCGATACGCAGATGACCCTCGATGCGGGTCACCGGATCGACGACGACGGTACCGCCACCGCCGGCCGTGGTCGCTGCGCCCTGGGTCGCGGGCGCGCTGGTCGCCGCTGCGGTCATGATCTTGCCTCCTGCGCGCTGCCGAGGTGATCGGCGATCAGCTCCAGCAGACTCTGCGGCGTCTTGTCCCAGTTGAAGTGCCGTTTACCGTCATCGAAGGTGCGGCGGCAATCGGAACAGCTCGTCAGAAAAGTCTGCGCGCCGGTCTGGTCCACTTCGCGCAGCTTGCTTTCCATGGCCCGGTAACGCAGCGGCGCCGCGCGCTGGATGTCCAGAACGCCGCCGCCCCCGCCGCAGCAGAACGCGAAGGCGCCGTGATCGTCCAACTCGCGCAGCTCCACACCCATCGCCCGCAGCAGCTTGCGCGGCGATTCGGTCACGCCACCCTTGCGCACGAGCTGGCAGGGATCGTGGAAAGTGGATACCCCGTTCGCGGCCTGGCGTAACCGCAGCTTTCCGGCATCCAACTGCGCGGCCAGATATTCGGTGATGTGCCTGACCTTAAACGGCAGCGGCCGGCCGTACAGCTCGGCGGCTTCCCAGCGCAACGCCGAATAAGCGTGACCGCACTCCGGAACGATCAGCACCTTGACCTTGCAGGCCAACGCCTGCTCGATGAGCCGGCGGCTGATGTCGCGCTGCCACTCCCTGCCGCCGGCGTAGTAAGCGTAGTTTTCCGCCACCAGGCCGTCGCTGCGGAACGTGCACGACACGTTCATATGGCTCATCACGCGCGCGAGCGCTGCGACCGCTTCTGGATAATGTTCGATGTCGGTGCGTGGCACGGTCAGCATCACGTCCGCTTCCGGTTTGTCGAGCGGGATGTCAACGCCGTGGCTGCGGCCGATCGCCAGCAATTTGTCGCGGTAAGGCTCGGCGCTGTCCTCCGGCTGCCCGGTCCGTTTCTGGTGCGCTGCCTTCTCGTACAGTTCCTTCGGCGCCAGGCCCGCTTCAAACATGGCGTGCCGCGCCTGCTCGATCAGCGCCGCGACATCAATGCCCATCGGGCAGATCAGGCTGCACCGGCCGCACAGGTTGCAACTGTCGAACAGCAGGTGCTGCCACTGCCCGAGCTCGTCCGCAGTCAGCTTGCGCTTGAACCCGAACAGCCGGAACAACGGCGCGAACGGGCCGGATTCGCGCTTGTACGCCTGCTTGAACGGTTCGACTTTCCAGATCGGCGTGTACTGCGGATCCTCGGTGGCGATGTAGAAGTGGCAGGCGTCGGCGCACATACCGCAGTGGATGCAGGACTCCAGGCGCAGCGCCGATAGCGCGCCGAAGTCGCACGCGAAACCCGCCATTGCGCGGTCCACGCGCGCGTCCTCGCCGAGCGCGCCCTGGCGATCGAAGGCCGTTTTGACCGCCGCTGCCGCGCCCGCTGTCGCCACCGTGTTCATACCGATGCTCCTTTGCGCGCCAGCGCATAACCATTGATGGCGCGCGACGGAAAGATGTAGAAGGCGTGCATCAGCTTGCCGAACGGGAACCACACCAGCAGCGCGTCGAAGCTCAGGATGTGCCAGGCCAGCAGCTGCTCGTACGGCGCGCCAAAGTGGGTGCTCGCCATCAGGCCGGTGACGATCACCAGCGCGGTGATGAACCAACTGAAGTAATCGTCAAAGTTCGACAGCAGCCGCAGCACGCGGTGCGTCAGGCGCCGCAGCAGCACCGCCAGCATCAGCGTCAGGGTCAGCGCCGCGATCACCGTCACCAGGTTGTTCGGCAGCGCCGGCCAACTCACGCCGAACAGGCTTTTCAGGAAGGCGATGTGCGGCCCGAACGCCAACACCACGACGAACAGGCCGATGTGGTAGCTGTAGCCGAGCGCCTCGCTGTAGCCGGTGCGGCGGATGAACTCGCGATGCGGCGCCGAGCGCGAGCCGGCCGCCAACAGCCCGCCCATCAGCGCCCTGAACACCGGGTGGCGCGGCTCGCTGAGCGTGCGTTCGTGCCGCAGCAGGAACACCGCGGTCAGGCGCCAAAGGACGCCGAAGCAGAACACGATCAGCGCAAACTTGAGCGCCGGGCCGCGCGCGAATTGCAGCAGGTCCATGGTCATTCCTCCTTCTGCGTGTCGGCTGTCTGTATGTCGGTCATCCGCACCTTGCGGCGATGACGCGCCAGTGCCGTCGCGCCCGCGGCCACGGCGATGCCGGTCGCCGCCGCCGCGCCGCCGAGCTTGGCGGCGTCTCGCGGCGTCAGGTTGCCGGCGCGGCCGAAGGTGCCGGTGGACAGCGCCGCGTAAAAACTGCCTTTGTCCCAGAAGCCCGGCTCGGAACAGCCCAGGCAGGGGTGACCGGATTCGATCGGAAAGCTGGTGCCGCCATTCCATTTTGTGGTCGCGCAGGCGTTGTACGTCGTCGGCCCCTTGCAGCCGAGTTCGAACAGGCACCAACCGTTACGCGCGCCTTCGTCGTCGAAAGTCTTGGCGAACTTGCCCTGGTCGAAGAACGGCCGCCGGTAGCAGCGATCGTGGATGGTGTTGCCGAAAAACACTTTCGGCCGCCGGTGTTCGTCGAGATCGGGCACCTGGCCGGTCGTCACGAACTGCAGCAGCGTGCCGGTGATCACCTCGGGAATCGGCGGACAGCCGGAAACGTTGATGATCGGCTTGTCGCCAATCAGGTCGGAGACCGGCCGCGCGCCGGTCGGATTCGGATCGGCGAACGGAATACCGCCGAACGACGAACAGGTGCCGACGCAGACGATGGCCGCCGCTCCCTTGGCCGTTTCGGTCAGAATGTCGACCGCGGTGCGGCCGGCGGCGCAGTTGTAGATACCGCCGTCGGCGGTCGGCACCGAGCCGTCGACGACGACGAGGTACTTGCCGTAGTTGGCCTTCATCGCCTGATCGCGAGCCGCCTCGGCCCGATGGCCGGCGGCGGCCATCAGCGTGTCGTCGTAATCCAGCGAGATGACGTTGAAGATCATGTTTTCGATCGACGGCGAGAACGAGCGGGTCAGCGACTCCAGGCAACCGGTGCATTCCTGGAACGACAGGTAGATCACCGATGGTCTGCGCGCTGCGCGCAGTTGTTCGGCCATGGCCCTGCCGGCCAACGGCGGCAGCGCCATCAACGAGGCCATCGCGGTGCAGTACTTGATGAAGGCGCGCCGACTGATACCCTGTCGGTCGAGCAGTTCGCCGATGGTCTGCCTGGCTTGATATTCAGGCATCTGGTTCCTCCCTATTCACTCGACCGTGTTGCGCCGATCGCGCTGCGCAACCGCTCGGCACCACGCTGCAGCTCGTCGCTATCGACGATAAGAATCCCGGGCACGCGGGCAATTTCGATGAAGGCGGCGGTCACCTCGCCGTCGCCATCGCGATGTTCCGTCCACCAGACGCCGTGCACGCCGGTTTCCCGAATCGTCGATTCGCCGTCGGCGTACAGCGTGATGGCGACCTCGCCGGAACCCAGCGCCTCGATCAATTGCTCGCGATCGCCCGGATTCATCGGCAGACTCTTCAAATCGATGGCCTGCGGCTCGTCGCCGGCCGCCAGGCGATCCAGCAGTGCGGCAATCTCCGCCAGAATCGCCGTCACGCCGCCGCCGATGGTGCCGGCCATCGCGGCGAAATCCGGCCGCTCGATCCGGATCGGGATGTCGCCGAGCCGACTCATGGTCGGCACCAGCCCCGCAGCACGGCATCGGCCCGTGCGCAGGCCGCATCGAATGCGCCTGCAACCGGCGGCGAAAACGATTCACCCCAGGCGATGACGGCTGGTTGCACGCACAGCAGGGCGCGGCGCCTCGGCAGACAATCGAGCAGCCGCGCCATATCCAGCAGATCGATCAGTCCCACTTCGTGCACGCTGCGGCGACGGGAACTGGCGAGGAAATGATCCATCGCCTGGTTTTCAAAAACGCGAACGGCGCCGGGCGCTTGCCCCAGATCGGCGGCGTCGACGACCAGCATGGCGCCGGCGGTCTCGACATGCGCGAGGAGACTGAAACTGAGCGTGCCGCCATCGACGAAGCTGACCCCGTCAGCCGGCGGTTGCCGCTGCAGCCGCTCGATCAGCCTGACGCCGACGCCGTCGTCGGTCAGCAGAACGTTACCCAGCCCTAAAACCAGTATGTGCGCAGCCGTGTCCGCCGCCGTGTCCGCGACGCTATCCCGGACGCGATCTGCTCGGTGATGCTGCGCCACTTCGACCGCCACGACGCCTCTCCGGCGGGTTTTGCGGCAGTCAAGCACATCCGACCGGCGGCCATATTGACCTGGATCAACCCGGGCCGGGAGGAATTGACCCGCGTCAATGTGCGGATCGCGGCAGGCGATATAGTCAAAAATAGACGTCTGGACGAAAAACCGACGCCGATGTCCGGATCGGTCATGCATCCAGCCGGTGCAGGAGGTGCCCGTCATGCTTAAACCGATCGCAAAACTTCCGCATGGTGTCGTCGGCTTCACTGCAAAAGGTCGGGTCACCGCGCAGGACTACGAATCCATACTGATCCCGGCCATGGAGTCGGCCTTGAAGACGCGGAAAAAGCTCCGTTGCCTTTATCACCTTGGTCCGGATTTTTCGGATTTCAGCGCCGGCGCCCTGTGGGAGGATGCAACTTTGGGGCTGCGGACGAGGAACGTCTGGGAGAAGATCGCAATCATTTCCGACGTCGGCTGGATACGTACCGCCGTTAACGCCTTTCGCTTTGCGCTGCCCGGGCAGATCCGGGTGTTCTCGAACCAGCAGCTTGCCGACGCGAAAGCGTGGATTGCGGACTGAGCGCAGCCCGAATGCACGAGCTGTCGATCTGCCAGGCGCTGCTGACGCAGGTCAGTGAAATCGCACGCAGGCACGCCGGCAATAACGTCGGCCGGATCGTGGTCGCGGTGGGGCCCCTGTCGGGCGTCGAACCCTCTCTGCTCGCGGCTGCGTTCCGGCTGGCGCGCAGCGGCAGCTGCGCCGCCAAGGCCGAGCTTCGTTTCGAGCCGGCGCCGGTCAGAGTCCGCTGCCGCGAATGCGGCGCGGAATCGGAATGCAGACCCAACCGTATATTCTGCGCCGACTGCGGCGGATACCGTATCGAAGTGGTCAGCGGCGACGAGTTGCGCCTGCTGCGCATTGAACTGTCGGCAACGGATGATGTGCCGCACCGACCACCCTCCGAGCGCACGAACTGAGGGATCCCGACCATGTGCGACACCTGCGGTTGCAACCTCACTCCCGGCAATAATCACCTGACCCGCGACGAGCACGGGCGCAGCGGGCCGGTCATCGAAGTTCTGCAGGATCTGCTGGCCGCGAACAATGCAGCGGCGGCGCATAACCGCGCGCACTTCGACCGTCATGACGTGCTCGCCGTCAACCTGATGTCGTCGCCGGGCTCGGGCAAGACCGCGCTGCTGGAAGCCAGCATCGGCGCCCTCGCTGGTCGCCTGCGCATCGGCGTCATCGAAGGCGATCTGGAAACAGAAAACGACGCTGCGCGCATCCGCGCCTGCGGCGTGCCGGCAGTGCAGATCACCACCGGCACCGCCTGTCATCTCGACGCGCATCTCGTGCATCACGCGCTGCACCAGCTGCCGCTGGCCGGGCTCGACGTGGTGTTCATCGAAAACGTCGGCAATCTGGTCTGCCCGGCGAGTTTCGATCTCGGTCAGCACCGCAACGTCACCTTGCTGTCGGTGACCGAGGGCGACGACAAGCCGAGCAAATATCCGGTGATGTTCCGTGCCGCCGATCTGGTGGTGCTGAGCAAGGCCGACCTGCTGCCGGTGCTCGACGATTTCGATCCGCAGCGAGCCGCTACCGCGCTACGGGCTCTGGGGCGACAGACGCCCATGATCCGCGTCGCCGCGCGCCGGCGTCCGGATATTAAGGAATGGCTCGGCTGGCTTGAAGAAACGCTGCGCAGCCATCGGGCCCGGCGTTCCGCTCTGCGGCCGCAAAGCGCCGCCCTGCACGGCCGGGCGCTGCTGCAATTGCCCGTCGGCGGCATCGGGGTTTAGCGGGCATGTGCCTGGCCATTCCAGTGCGCGTGCTGTCGATCGGCGTCGACGACTGGGCCGAAGTCGAGATCGGCGGCGTGCACAGCCGCGTCTCGCTGGCTCTGATCGACGGTGCCGCAGTCGGCGACTACGTCATCGTCCACGCCGGCTTCGCCATCAACCGGCTCGACCTCGAGGAAGCCGAAAAATCGCTGGCACTGTTCGACGAAATCGCCAGGCGGCTCGGGGAGCCGGCCGATGCGCTACATCAACGGCTTTCGTGACGGCCGCGCTGCGACTGCGCTGAGCCGGTTGATCGCCGCGGCGGTCGAGCCGGAGCGCGATTACCACCTGATGGAGTTCTGCGGCGGGCATACGCACGCCATTTCCCGCTATGGAATCCAGGATCTTCTGCCGCCAAACGTGCGACTGGTACACGGCCCCGGCTGCCCGGTTTGCGTGCTGGCCACGCCGCGCCTCGACGGCGCCATCGAGCTGGCGCGGCGGCCGGGCGTCACGCTGGTCAGCTACGGCGACATGCTGCGGGTGCCGGCTTCGCGCCGGCTGAGCCTGCTGAAAGCGCGCGCCGGCGGCGCGGACGTGCGCATGGCGTATTCCGCGGCCGAGGCGCTGGCCATCGCCACCGCCGAACCTCGGCGCCAAGTGGTGTTCTTCGCCATCGGCTTTGAGACGACGGCGCCGGCGACGGCGCACGTGATTCTCGAGGCGCGCCGCCGCGGCCTCGGCAATTTCAGCGTCTACTGCAATCACGTGCTGACGCCGGCGGCAATCCTGAGCATTCTCGACGCACCCGAGGTGCGGGATCTGGGGCGTGTTCGCGTCGACGGTTTCATCGGCCCATCGCATGTCAGCGCCGTGATCGGCAGCCGGCCGTACGAATACTTCGCCGAGGAATACCGGCGACCGGTGGTCATCGCCGGTTTCGAGCCGCTCGACGTGATGCTGGCCATCCGCATGCTGGTGGAACAGCTCAACCAAGGCCGCGCCTGCGTCGAGAACGAGTTCACCCGCGGAGTCGTCCGCGACGGCAACCGCAAGGCTCAGCAGCTCGTCGCCGAGGTGTTCGAGATGCGCCCCAGCTTCGAGTGGCGCGGTCTGGGGCAACTGCCCTACAGCGGTCTGCGCCTCAAAAGCGCCTACGCGGATTTCGACGCCGAACGGCGCTTCGACGTCCGCACGCGGCCGGCGCCGGAGAACAAGGCCTGCCAGTGCCCGGCAATCATCCGCGGTGTCAAGAACCCGACCGACTGCCCGATTTTCGGCACCGTCTGCACGCCGCGCAACCCGATCGGCTCCTGCATGGTGTCCGCCGAGGGCGCCTGCGCCGCCTACTACAAATATCGCCGGCGCGTGCCGGCGAAAGCCGGCTGATGCGCATTCTGCTGCTGGTCCACAGCTTCAACAGTCTGTCGCAAAGACTCTACGTCGAGCTGGCGCACGACGGGCAGGAGCTTTCGATCGAGTTCGACATCAACGACGACGTGACTTGCGAAGCGGTGGAGTTGTTCCGCCCACAGGTGATTCTGGCCCCGTTCCTGAAACGCGCCATCCCGTCGGCAGTCTGGCGTCGCCATCTATGCCTGATCGTGCACCCGGGGCCGCCGGGAGATCGCGGCCCGGCAGCGCTGGACTGGGCCATCCTGCATAACCCCCAAACCTGGGGCGTGACGGTGTTGCAGGCCACCGGCGAGATGGACGCCGGCCCGGTATGGGCCAGCGCCGAATTCGTCATGCGCCAGGCACGCAAGAGCAGCCTGTATCGCATGGAAGTCACCGAAGCCGCGGTGGTCGCGGTCCGCACCGCGCTGCGGCGCATCGTCGCCGGCAAGCGCCCGGCGCCGCAGTCCCGGTCGATCCATAACTGGCAACCGCCATTGCGCCAGACCGAGCGCGCCATCGACTGGCAGCGCGATCCGACCTCGACGGTGCTGCGCAAGATTCACTCCGCCGACGGTTTCCCCGGAGTCGAGGACAGTCTGTTCGGGCGGCGCTTCCGCCTGTTCGACGCCCAGCCCGAAGGGCGTCTGGCCGGCCGGCCCGGGGAGATCGTCGCGCGACGCGACCAGGCGATCTGCCGCGCAACGCTGGACGGCGCCATCTGGATCGGGCAACTGCAGCCGGTGACGGACGGCGCTCGCGACTTCAAGCGCCCGGCGACCCTGGCACTCGGCAGTCTCGCCGACGACCTGCCCTGCAGCGAAGCCGGCGACGAAAACGACCGGCCGACGCGGCGGGAAATCCGCTACGAGGAGCGTGGCGCGATCGGTTATCTGTATTTCGAGTTCTACAACGGCGCCATCGGCACGGCCCAGTGCCGGCGACTGCGGGAAGCCTTCCTGCAGGCACGCCGGCAGCCGACGCGGATCATCGTGCTGATGGGCGGCAGCGATTTCTGGTGCAACGGCATGCACCTGCACTGCATCGAAGCCGCAAGCAGCGCCGCCGACGCCTCCTGGGACAACATCAACGCCATCGACGATCTGGCGCAGGAGATCCTGACCACCGACACACAGCTGACCATTGCCGCCCTGCGCGGCAATACCGGAGCCGGCGGCGTCTTTCTGGCGCTGGCCGCCGACCTGGTGCTGGCGCGCAGCGGTGTGATCCTGAATCCGCACTACCGCAACATGGGCAACCTCTACGGTTCCGAGTTCTGGACCTACCTGCTGCCGCGCCGCCTCGGACAAGCGCGCGCCGCCGCGCTGATGGAATCGCGGCTGCCGCTGGGCGCTGCCGAAGCGCTCGCGATCGGCCTGATCGACGCCCATGCCGGACCCGCCGCCGACGATTTCCTGGCGCTGATCCGGACCCGTGCCGCCACCTTGGGCGACGCCGCACAGTTCGCCGGCCGGCTGGCGACCAAACGCGCCCGGCGCGAACACGACGAACGTTGCAAACCGCTGGCCGAATACCGCGCCGAGGAGCTGCAGCGCATGCGCCTGAACTTCTACGGTTTCGACCCCAGCTACCACATCGCCCGCCACCGTTTCGTGCACCGGGCGCCGCACGCCTGGACGCCGCTGCATCTGGCGCGCCATCGCCGCCCCGGTTTTGGCCGGCACCCTGACACGGCCGGCGGATGAAATCTTCAGCACTGCGACCATCCGGCACCGAGGCGACCGTGGCGCGCCTCTGGCGCCTCGGCGGGCGTGTCCAGGGGGTCGGCTTCCGGCCCTTTGTCTACCGCCTCGCGGCCGATACCGGCGTCGCCGGCTGGGTACGCAACCGTGGCGGCATCGTCGAGATCCGGGCGGAAGGCACGCAACGGCAGCTCGCGGCTTTCGATCGCGGCTTGTTGTCTCTGGCGCCACCGGCTGCGCGCCCGCGGCTGCTCGAAGTGGCTGCCGTGACCGCGGATGGATCCGGCGGTTTCGAAATTCTCTCCAGCACCGCTGACGCCGGTGCCGGGATCCATGTCCCGCCAGATCTGTTCGCCTGCGACGACTGCCTCGCCGAACTGCGCGACCCGCGCGCGCGACGCCATCGCTATCCCTTCATCAACTGCACCCAGTGCGGGCCGCGTTACACCCTGATCCGCGCCCTGCCCTACGACCGGCCCAACACGACGATGGCCGGCTTCCCGCTGTGCTTCGCCTGCGACGCCGAATACCGCGATCCGCTGGACCGCCGCTTCCACGCGCAGCCGCTGGCCTGTCCGGCATGCGGACCGCAGCTCGCCTGGCGCCGGGACGCGCAACGGATCGAAGGCAACCAAGCGGCGCTAGCCGCCTGCATCGAGTCCCTGCACCAAGGCGCAATCGTCGCCGCGCGCGGCATCGGCGGCTATCACCTGCTGTGCGACGCCGCCAGCGAATCCGCCGTCGCCCGCCTGCGCCAACGCAAGCACCGCCCGGCCAAGCCGCTGGCGGTGATGGTGCCGTGGTCCGGCGGCGACGGCCTGCGCTGCGCGCGACAGATGGCGTGGCTGTCTCCACTACACGCCGCCGCGCTCAGCGACCCCGCGCGCCCGATCGTGCTCGCGCCGAAACGCCCCGACGCGCTGCTCGCATCCGGCATCGCGCCAGGTTTGAACCAGGTCGGCCTGATGCTGCCCTACAGCCCGCTGCATCATCTGCTGCTGGACGGTTTCGGCAAAGCGTTGGTGGCGACCTCCGGCAACCTCAGCGGCGAGCCGGTGCTGACCGATCCGGACGAGGCCGAAGCGCGGCTCGCACATATTGCCGATGCTTTCCTGCATCACAACCGGCCGATCCAGCGCCCGGCCGACGACCCGGTGCTGCAACTCAACGCCGGCGCCATCCGCCCGCTGCGCATCGGCCGCGGCAACGCGCCGCTGGAGCTGAGCCTGCCGTTCGCGCTCGACCGCCCGCTGCTCGCCGTCGGCGCCTTTCTGAAGAACACCGTGGCGCTGGCCTGGGATGACCGCGTGGTGATTTCGCCGCACATCGGCGAGCTGCAAAGCCCGCGCAGCCGAAACGTGTTCGAGCAGGTCGCGCAGGATCTGCAAGACCTCTACGGCGTGCGCGCGCAACTACTCGCCTGCGACGCGCACCCCGATTTCCCGAACAGCCGCTGGGCCAGGGCGAGCGGTCTGCCGGTCGTCCCCGTGTTCCATCACGCCGCGCATGCATCTGCGGTCTTCGGCGAATACCCCGCCGATGAAGCGATGCTGTGCTTCACCTGGGACGGCGTCGGTTACGGCGAGGACGGCACGCTGTGGGGCGGCGAAGCGCTGTACGGCCGTCCCGGCGCCTGGCGTCGCGTCGCCAGCTTCCGTCCCTTCAAACTCCCCGGCGGCGAGCGCGCCGTGCGCGAACCCTGGCGCACCGCGCTGGCCTTGAGCTGGGACAGCGGCATCGCCTGGCCCGCCGGCGCGCGCTTCGACGATCCGGTGCTGCGCGCCGCCTGCGCGCGCGGCCTCAACAGCCCGCAGACCAGTGCCGTCGGCCGCCTGTTCGACGCCGCCGCCGCATTCCTCGACCTGACCACGCAAGCCAGCTTCGAAGGCGAAGGCCCGATGAAGCTGGAAGCGCTGAGCGTCGAGGCCGACGGCGTCGCGCTGCCGCTGGCACGCGACCAGACCGGCGTCTGGCGCACCGACTGGCGCCCGCTGGTCGCGCGCATGACCGACACCCGCCGACCCGCCGCCGAACGCGCCAGCGCGTTTCACGCCAGCCTCGCGCAAACGCTCGCCGATCAAGCCCGCGCCATCCGCGACGAGCACCCCGTGCGGAGAATCGGCCTCGCCGGCGGCGTGTTCCAAAACCGCCTGCTGACCCGCCTGGTCGGCACCGCGCTCGAAGCCGAAGGCTTCGAAATCCTGATCCCCCAGCAACTCCCGCTCAACGACGCCGGCATCAGCTTCGGCCAAGTCATCGAAGCCGCGGCGCGGCTGCGCGGGTCCGCTTCCTGAACCCTCCCCTTGTATGTTCCCCGTACCGCTAGCCCCGGCGCGACGCCAGCCGCCGGTCCGTGGTGTCGAACCGGGTCAGCCGTACCTGCATCAGCGCACTGGCGTACCGGCTGCCGCGTACGTCCTTCTAAATATCGATCGCACCAAACAAAACAACGAGGCGGCCGTGCAACGCGCCGCCTCGTTGTGATGGGTTTGACCAAATTGCCCTATGGGCGATAGGTCAGATCCGCGTTGTAGCTGTCCACGTGCTGCGATTCCCTCATGATCGTATCGCCGAGAGTCTTGCGCAGCTCCGCCGTCTTTGCCTTGCCGTAAATGCCTTCGACCATTTTCCAGAACGGCGGGTTGATTTCGGTGCCGAAATCAGCCCAGTTCTTGGACAGATCGGAGAGCAGGATGTAGTCGGGAGCATCGGCGCCACCGTACCGCACTTTCACAAACTCGTAGTGCCCCGGCCAATTCGATTTGTTCGCCGCCGCGGTGAGCGCTTCTACCGCGTGGTTGAACGCCTCGTCCGCCACATGTCCCTGCTTGAGCGTGAAGAGCGTGACCGCCATCAGTTTGGGGTTGGGCTCCGAACCTTTGGGCATGTGACTGAGTTTCGGCATGCTTTCGGCAAACGAACTCCCCTCGCCTTTCAGATGCGGATTCACCGCCGACTGCCAGACCGGCGCGCAGGGACCAATCGTAGCGTGCATCGTGTCGAAATCGGCCCAGGTCAGGCCGTCGCTGACATACGAGTACTCGTAGGTGTCGCCCGTCTCGTGGTTCCAGGCGGTCCAGGTGAACTTGAAGCCGTGCTCGTGCAAACACTGGTTAAAGGTTTTGACGCCAGCCTCGTAGGCCTGTTGGTCGGCAGGCGCCACGATGTCGTCGTAGACGCGCGACACGTTGGCTTTATCGGTTGCCGCTTGGGTGCCGGTGAGACAAAAAAATGCCGCCAGCGGCGCGAGCCGCAGAGCAGTGCGTTTCATGGAAACCTCCCGTGCAATAGCAATTAATTGTAATTGGCGTCCATGCCGCCTGCTGCTTCGCTACCCTGCAGATGGTTGCAGCCTAGCACGTTCGATTTATGCAGTGAAGCAGCGATCGCGGAGCGGTATTTTCCAGCCTAGGCGATTCGTGCGGGGTACCGTTAAATATCGCAGACTTACTGCTGTTTATTGTTGCCGCTTATCGTTAATGAAAGCCATTTGGCATGGGTAATGCTTATAAGGCGGGAAGCCAATGCCCCGGTGCGCGGATTTCACCGCCATCCGGCGACGGTTTTTTCGGCGGCGGCGTTGGCGGGGCGGGCGATCAGACCGGCGTTGCCGAGGGTCACGGTGTATTCGGCGCCGTCGGCCATCGGCAGGTAGGCCGAGCTGCCGTAGCGCGCGTCCACCAGCGACAGCCAGGGCGCCAGACGTCCGAGTTCGGCAAGCGGCAAACCGGGGTCGGCCGCCAGGCCGACGATGCTCGGCGGCGTGGTCTGCGCCTGATGCAGATCCTCGTAGCGGCCGGACAGCCGCTCCAGCCGGTACAGCGGCGGCAGGCCGAGCAGCGTGACCCAGCCTTTCCACTTGACGACGCGTGCGTCGAGCTGCCAGTCGTCGCCGGCCAGCGTGGCGTGCTGCGGCGGCCGGCCCGATTCGGTCAGCACGACGTCGTAGATTTGCGGCGCCAGGCGCGCGAAACGCAACCCGGCAACCGGGTGCTCGGCGGTCAGTCGCGCGTAGGTCAGCAGGTTCAGGCCGACCGACGCGGCCAGGGCCACGATCGCGGCGAGGGCGGCGGTGCGCAGCAGGCCGGTGACGGCGCGCAGCGGCCGGCGGCGGCGCAGATGGCCGGTGGTGGCGACTGCGGACCACAGTAGCAGCAGCAGGAGGATCGCCAGCGCCGTCGACAGCCAGGCGGCGATACCGTGCGACGCGAATCCATTCAGCGTCTGTTCCATCGCCGGATTGTCGGACGCCGCGCCGCGCACGGCAAGACGCTGCGCCGGCTTGGCTTGTCAGCGACGGTGCGCTGCCGCAAGCTAAAACGATGAGCCGCGCCTTCGTCAAAGAGGACGATCTGAGAGTCGCCGCCACGCCCGACCGGCCACACAGCGGGCGGCCGAATTACGTCACACCGACGGGCCTGGCGATGATCCGCGCGCATCTGGAGGCGGCCAGCGCCGAGCGCCAGCGTCTGCTCGACGCCGGCGAGCTGCCGGACTCGTCGCCGGCGCTGCAGGCGGTCGAGCGCGATTGGCGCTATTGGAGTGCGCGCTCGGCCAGCGCGATTGCGGTCGATCCGCAGCGGCTGCCGCGAGATCGCGTGGCCTTCGGCGCTACCGTCGATCTGGAATACGAGCAGAACGGGACGCCGCAGCGGATGACGGTGCGGATCGTCGGCGAGGACGAGGCCGACGCCGGCGCCGGCCGCATCGGCTGGACCGCGCCGCTGGCGCGCGCGCTGACCGGCGCGCGGGTCGGCGAGGTGGTGAGCTGGGCGCGGCCCAGCGGCGCCGTCGAGGTGACGGTGCTGGCGATCAGGCCGCTGGCGGCTCAGTCGGCGAGCTGACGCGGCGCCAGCCAGCGCAGCAGCCGGCCGCTGCCGGGCGTCACTGCGGCCCAGCGCCAGACGTCGAACACCAGCGTGGCGACGGCGCCGGTGGGCAGGTCGGCGAAGGGTTCGGCGGCCAGCAGCGCGCCGAGTTCGGAAAAGCCCGGGTTATGGCCGAACAGCAGCACGTGGCCCTGCCGGTCGGACAGGGCATTGACCAGCGCCAGCAGATCGCCCGCGCCGGCTTCGTAGATCCGCGGCTCGTGCGTGATGCCGCTGTCCGGCATGTCGAGCGCTTCGGCGTAGTGGCGCGCCGTGGCCAGCGCGCGCGGCGCCGGACTGGACACCAGCCACAGCGGTCGTTCGAATCGATCCAGCAGATGTTCGGCCATGCGCCGGGCGTCGCGTTGCCCGCGCTGTGCCAGCGGGCGGTCGAAGTCCGGCTGCCCGGGTCCGGCCGGCACGGCCTTGGCGTGGCGGATCAGCGTCAATCTGCGCATGTTCCAACTTTAACCGGATGCAGGTAAAGATCGAAGCGCACCTGGGCGGTGCGGATGCACGCCTGCGGTTTGACGCCGGCCAGCGGCGGCGCGCGACGCGGGCGCTTGACGACGACGCGCGCGGCCGCAGCCAGTGCCGGCGCCAGCAGCGCGCCGGCGTCGGCGTCGTCGCCGCAAGCGCGACGCAGCCACTGCAGTTCGCCGGCCGGCAGCGCGCTGCGGCCATGATCCGGGTACATCGGATCCAGATACACGGCGTCCGGCGCCGGCGCGGCCGCGAGCCAGTCGCGGGCGTCGGCATGGATCAGCTCGACGCGCGCGGCGGCCGCGCGCAGCGCCGGATCAGTCAGCGCGCGTGCCAGCGCGTCGGCCAGCAGCGCGTGGATCAGCGGCTGGCGTTCGATCATCGTCACCCGCGCGCCGAGTGCGGCCAGCACGAAGCCGTCGCGGCCGAGACCGGCGGTGAGGTCGGCGATGCGCGCGCCGCGCCGACGCTGCAGGCCCAGCGCGCGCGCCAGCGCCTGACCGCGGCCGGCGACGATGCGCCGGCGCAGCCCGGCGCTGCTCCAGTCGATACAGATCGCGCCGCGCCGAGGATGATCCGCGTCGCGCAGGCACAGACGGCCGGCCGCATCGGCCGCCACGACCAACTGTTGCGAGCCGGGTTGCAGCCGGCGGCTCGGTTTCATCCCCACCCGCGGGCGCCGGCGCAGCGTGTCCATGCACCCTTTTCACCGCCCGGCGTCTCCCTCAAAGGTGCGATACATGGAACGGCCGGCCGCAGTTGCGGCCGGCCGGCACTGGTGCGACGCTGAACGGGCGGACCGGCACGGTGGGCGCCGTTCCGCCGGCGGACGGCGGTGCCGGCGTGGCGCCGCCGCCAGCCACAGGAGGACCTGACCAAGAGGCGAAGGCTCTATTTTCTGGTTCCCGATCTAAATCTAACCCGCGCAATCGTCGACGAGATGCTGCTCGCGCGGATCGAATCGCGGCATCTGCACGTGCTGGCCCGTCAGGACATTGCACTCGGCGACTTGCCGGAGGCAAGCCTGCTGGAGCGCAGCGATCTGAAGGAGGCGGCGGGCCACGGCCTGGCGGTCGGCGGCGCTGTCGGTGCGATCGCAGGTCTGGCGGCGGCGGCTTTCGCACAAGCAGGCGTGGCGCTCGAAGGCGGACTGGTGGCGGCGATGGCGCTGGGTGGAGCCGTGTTCGGTGCCTGGGTGTCGAGCATGATCGGCGTCAGCGTGCCCAACCGTGAGCTGAAGAAATTCGAGGCGGCGATCCAGCGTGGCGAAATGTTGATGATGATCGACGTGCCGAAGGACCGGGTGGAGGAGATCGAGTACTTGGTGGCGTCTCATCATCCGGAAGTCGCATTCGGCGGCATCGAACCCAATCTGCCGGCGTTTCCTTAAGTCCGTCGCCTGCCCGCCGTGAACCGTCAGCCGCAGATTCGAAGCCGGATTCCGCGGCGGTAAAACAAAAACCCCGGGCCTTGCCCGGGGCCGCGTCCGTATCGGCCGGCGTCGGTTCAGCCGAGCTTGGCCGGATCGAAAAACCCCATCACCCGCTGCGCCAGCATCAGATCGCCATCGATCTGCAGCTTGCCGGTCATGAACGCGGTCATGCCGTTCAGTTCGCCTTTGAGCAGTTGCACCAGATCGTCGCCGTCCATGCTGATCGAGACGTCCGCGCTGTCAGTCTTGCCGTCGGCGATGCTGCAGGCGCCGCCCTTGATCGTGGCGTACATCGGCGTGCTGGTGTTGAACTGCACCACGCACTCGGTACCCGCCGCCGCATCGGCGTTGAAAGCGGCCGGCAGTTTTTTCAAAACGTCGACTACGCTCATTTCGAACCCCCTGATTTTAGTGAGCCCGGATGCTAACGTGCCGCGGCGCGGCGCGGCAATGTTCAGTCACCGGCCTTATCGTCGGGCGGCCGCGCCAGCGCGGCCAACAGACGCCGGGCGGTGGCCGGCGCCAGCAGCACCGGATTGACGCTGCTACGGTAGATACGGCCGGCGGCGTGCAGCCTGGCGGCGTCGGCGCGACGGTGATCGAACACCGCGAAATCCCGGTTTTCACGCAACTCCGGCAGCAGTGCCTTGAAGGCGCGGAATGCGCTGCCTTTCGGCCGGCCGGCGGCGCGGTCCAGCTCCATCAAGCTGATCCAGCCGGCCGGCGGCTTCATTCGCGCTCGTCCAGCAGGAAGTGCGCATACGGTATCTGCTCGATCAACAGGCGGCCATCGCCGGCCTCGCGCGCTGCCCGGCACAGCTCGGACAGCCGGCTCATCGCGCCGCCGTCATCGCGCTCGCACGGCTGCCCGGACGCATGAAGGTGACCAGGCTCTCGGCCACCGGCCGTTCGCGACCGACCTGCCAGACGCGCGCGCACCTGGGGAATGCCGTGCCCGAACCGTTCGCGCAGGAGCCGCAGAAAACCCGGTTCCGCCACGGGCGCGGAGGTCATCGTGGATCGCCGCCGATAGTGATCCGCCGGCGCCGGCAGACGCCAGCTTCACAGTGCAGATAGCCGTAGTCGCCGGGCCGCCAGTCCGGCAGCACCAGACGTCGCCGACCGCCGCCCTCGTCGTGGTCGGCCGGGCGGTGAGTGTGGCCGTGAATGATGCGGGCCACGCCGTGCTCGGCGAAGGCGCGGGCAACCGCTGCGCGGTTGACGTCGACGATCGGTCGCGGCACCGAACCGTTGCGCCGGCGACTGGCGGCGCGCAGGCGCTCGGCGATGCCGTGCCGCCAGCGTAGCGGCAGGCGCAGGAACCACGCGCCGGCGACCCGATTGCGCGTCAACCAGCGGAAGACCTGGTAGCCACGGTCGTCGGTACACCAGGCGTCGCCGTGCGACAGCAGCACCGGCTGCCCGTCGAGTTCGACCCTGCGCGGATCCGGCAGCAATTCGACGCCGGCGGCCCGGGCGAAGCGCGCTCCGACCAGGAAATCGCGGTTGCCGCGGAGGAAGGCGACCGGCACGCCGCGGCCGCTGAGCGCGCGCAGACGCTCGCATTCCTCGGCGTAGTCGATCAGGCCGACATCGTCGCCGAGCCAGTATTCGAACAGATCACCGAGGATGTAGATCTGACGGGCCGCGCGCGCCGGTCCTTCGAGAAAGTGCGCGAACGCCCGCCGCAGCGGCGAAGGCTGCGCCGGCAGGTGCAGATCGGACAGCAGCAGCGTGCTCAGCGCCGGCCTCCGCCTCAGGCCGCGGCATCCAGCGTGCAGGTCGCCGACAGCGCTCGTTCGATCAGCTCGGCGCCGGCGGCGGTCGTGCGCGCGCCGTCCACCAGTGCACGGCGAAAAGCGCGCGCACCCGGCCGGCCATGCCACAGTCCGAGCCAGTGGCGCACGACGGCGCTGGCCGGCGTGCCGGCGGCGAGCTGTGTGTCCAGATAGCCGGCCAGCGCGCGCAGCACGGCGGCAGGTTCGGCAAACGGCGCCGCGCTGCCGAACAGCAGCGGATCCACCTGCCGCAGCAGCCACGGCCGCTCGTAGGCGGCGCGGCCGAGCATCACGCCGTCGAGATGCTGCAGATGCCGTTGCGCCTGCTGCAGCGAGTCGATGCCGCCGTTGAGCACGACGGTGAGGTGCGGGCGCTGCCGCTTGAGCGCATACACGCGCGCGTAGAGCAGCGGCGGCACGGCGCGGTTCTCCTTCGCCGACAGACCGCGCAGCCAGGCCTTGCGGGCGTGGACGATGAACACCGTGCAGCCGGCGGCGGCGACGCTGTCGACGAAATCCGACAGCGCGCGCCGCTCGTCCTGCTCGTCGACGCCGATGCGGCACTTGATCGTCACCGGCACCCGCACCGCTGCGCGCATCGCCGCGACGCAATCGGCCACCCGCGCCGGCTCCAGCATCAGGCAGGCGCCGAAGCGGCCCCGCTGAACGCGGTCGGACGGACAGCCGCAATTCAGGTTGATCTCGTCGTAGCCGCAGTCCTCGCCGATGTGCGCGGCCTGCGCCAGCAGCGCCGGTTCGCTGCCGCCGAGCTGCAGCACCACCGGGTGTTCGGCCGGATGGAAATCCAGCAGCCGCGCGCGGTTGCCGCGCACCACCGCCTGGGCGTGCAGCATCTCGGTATACAGCCGCGCGCGGCGCGACAGCAGCCGGTGGAAGTAGCGGCAGTGCCGGTCGGTGGCCTCCATCATCGGCGCGACGCAGAAGCGCCACCAAGCTGGAAAGCCCGTTGATTCTGGGTTTTCACTTGATTTTACGTGCGTATTCATTCGCCAAGTCTGCCATCTGGCGCCGGTCGCGGAATGGACATTAAAAGAAAGCGCCGCATGAACGATTTCTTGCACGCTATTGCGCGCTTCGGCGCGTCCCAGGTTTCGATGCGCCGACGCAGCCGGCTTGCTCAGCGCTCGCTGGCATGGGCATAGCGGATAAAGACTACGTAGCCGCCAGCCGGAGTCACGGTGACGCCTGGGCGTTCAGTTCGCTGGTCCTTTGTCGGCCACCATGGCCGGACGAATATGGGAAGCATAAACGCCCTTTTCCGCTCTGATCAATCATCATTCAATGGGACGGAGGCAAAGAACAGGCTGCGCACAGATTTAGGCGCACGCCGACCGCGCCGACCCAGGCGGTGCGATCGAGCCGTGCACCGTGGAAATCCGATCCTGCGGCAACGCGGCCGGGCGCGGCGGTCGGCGCCCAGCTCAGGACCGGCTACGCGGCTCAGAAACCGATCGGTTCCTGGTAGCCGCCGCCGGCCGCCGCCGCGCGAATCAGCGCCGGCTGCGGTTTTCCGTCCTGCTTGTACACTGTTCCCGCCTTCATCACAAAGCTGACCTTCTGCATCAGCTCAATGTCCTGCAGCGGGTTACCCGGCACGGCGATGACATCCGCGAATTTACCCGGGTCGACGCTGCCGATGTCCTGGTCGTGCTTGAGCAATTGTGCCGCATGCGTTGTCGCGGCCTGAAGCGTGGACATCGGAGACATGCCGGCCTGGACCATATACTCGAATTCCTTGGCATTTTCGCCGTGCGGATAAACCCCCGCATCGGTGCCGAAGGCGATCTTGACCCCGGCCTTGTAGGCCTCGCCGACCGTATGCATGATCACCGGCCCGACTTCTTCGGCCTTGCGTGCGACCTGCGGCGGATACCAGCCCTCCCTCGCCTTCTCCATCACGAACTGGCCGGCGATGATGGTGGGCACGTACCAGGTGCCGTGTTCCTTCATCAGTTTGATGTCGGCCTCGTTCATGAACGTGCCGTGCTCGATTGAATCGACGCCGCCGATGACGGCTCGCCGGATCGCTTCGGCGCCATGCGCGTGCGCGGCGACGGTGAAGCCGTAATCGTGCGCGGCGGCCACGACCGCCTGGATTTCCGCAATCGTCATCTGCGCGTTGTCGGCGCTGCTGCCCTCGTCGAGCACACCGCCGGACGGCATGATCTTGATCAGGTCGGCGCCGTCCTTGTAATGCTGGCGCACCGCTTTCCACGCTTCGGCCGGCGAATTGATGATGCCGTCCTCGGGGCCGGGATTGCCGGCCAGATCCCAGCGAAAACCGTTGGTGGGATCGGCATGGCCGCCGGTGGTGCCGATGAACTTGCCGGCGGTGAAGATGCGCGGTCCCGGCACGATGCCGGCGTTGACGGCATTGCGCAAGGCGATGGACTCGTTGTTGAGGTCGCCGACATTGCGCACGGTGGTGAATCCGGCCAGCAGCGTGCGCCGCGCGTACACCGTGCTGCGGATTGCGTAGTCGGCCGGATTCAGGCGGAACTTGTCGCTGTAGGTGCTGCGACTGAATTGCATGGTCAGGTGCGTATGCGAATCGATCAGGCCGGGCAGACAGGTCTGGTCCATCAGCGAAATGTTTTGCGCGCCGGCCACGTCGACGTCGCCGCTGCGAACCTGCTTGATGCGCTGGCCGTCGACGATGATGGTCGAGGCACCGAGCAGCTTGCCGCGACCGGTATCGATCAGATGGCCGCATTGCAGGGCGGTCAACTGGCCGGACGGCGTTGATGTCGTGGCGGCGACGGTAACGACGGCGGGCAAAATGCCGGCGGCGGCGATGGCGAGCAGGGTCAAGCGCATGCGGAGTCTCCCGGGGCGGAAACGCGCATGGTACGAATTGTCGGGCGCCTTGCCTATGCTGGAAGCTGGTTCATGACGCCAGAAATAGACGAAAACGCGGCAGTCCACCTGTGCGGGCAGCGGTTGGGTTTGCCGTATTCCGGCCGCCAGCACAGATCGTGGCTTTTGCCGGCGTCCGCAAACGGCCCAAAATGGCTGCGGCGCGATCAGCGGCCGCGGGCTGAGCGACCGCGGACAAACCGTGCCGGAAGCGGCGTTCAGCCGCTCAATACCGGCGTCTGTACCGTTTCGCGTTCATGCCATGATCCGGGCGCCTGCAAAGGTTCGACGGCGGCGGTTTCGTCGAGATGGAAAATCGCATCGAACTGGGCCGCCAGGCAGGCGCTGAAGTAGTGACTGCCGCGCTCGCTATGCGGAACGTAGATCACGCCGACGGCGCGTTCGAGCATCGCCCCCGACAGCGGAGCGGCGGCCGGTCCGACGAGCGGCAGGAAAAAGCGATCCAGCCGCGTGCTGTGGAACAGGTGTTCATAGCTGTCCGGCAGCGCGGGACGCAGCCATTTTTGTTCGACCGGCCCGTCCCAACGCGAGGCGGCCGAGACGTGGCCGGTGTAGGCGGTGAAGCCGACCAGCAGCGCCGCACTGCCGGCGGCCTCCCGCACCAGTTGACCCAGGTTCCATTCACCCTGTCGATGCATTTCAGTAGCGCGTGCGTCGCCCAGGTGCGAGTTGTGAGCCCAGACGATAATCCGGCCGCTGCCGCCGCGCTGCAGGCGATGCTCCGCCAGCGCGAACAGGGTGTCGCGCATGTGCGCGTCGCGCAGGTTCCAGGTGTTGATGCGCGAGCCGAACATGGCCCGGTAATAGACCTCGGCGTTGACGACGGCCGCGGCGTTGCGTTCAGCGGCGAACTGGGCGTCCAGGGCGGTCAGTCCGCCGCCTTCGAGATAGCCGCCGGCGCGCTCGCGCAGTTCTTGCAACTGCAGGCGAACCGCTTGCTGCGCCGAGGGCCGCAGCGACATCGCCGCCTCGTAGCCGTAGCTCTGCGGATCCCTGACGTGATCCAGCGCCGTGTACCGCCGCCGCGCGATCTGCGCCTGCTCGGGATCGACGGACTGCAGATAGCCGATGACCTGTTCGGCCGAACGATAGAGGCTGTAGAGATCCAGGCCGTAGAAGCCGACCTTCCTTTCCGCCGGCAGCCGGGTGTTGAAGCCGCGTAGCCAGCCGATGAAATCGAGGACTTCGCGGTTGCGCCACAGCCATTGTGGGAAGCGTTCGAAATCGCCCAGCGCCGTTGCCGCTTCGCCGTCGGCGTCGCCGCCGACGAAGCGGTTGACCCGCCAGGCGTCGGGCCAGTCGCCCTCGATGGCCACGGCGTCGAAATCCAGCTCGGACAGCAGCCGGCGGGTGATGTCGGCGCGCATCCGGTAAAACTCGTGTGTTCCGTGCGTGGCCTCGCCCAGCAGGACGAAATTCCGGTCCCCGGCCAGATCGAGCAAGCGGTCGTAGTCGCGCGGCGCTTCGTCGAGACGTCGTGCCAACTCGCGCACAGCGATGAACGGGGTGCGTAAAGCGGAGTTCACGTCGCGCTCCGGCCGGCTTGCGCCAGGAGTTGCTGCACTTCGGCGTCGCTGGTCTGATCGAAGCGCCGGTAAAACTGTCCCACGGCTTGAAACTCAGCCGGAGCATGGATGCAGACGAAGGCATCGGCCACGTCTGTGAAACGCGCGGCGGAGTCAGCCGGTGCGACCGGCGCCGCGCAGATCAACTCCGCCGGCTGCAGGGAACGCAGCGCGGCGAGCGCCGCATGCATTGAAGCGCCGGTGGCGATGCCGTCGTCGACGACGATGACGGTGCGATTTTTCACGCGGGGCGGCGGGCGTTCACCGCGATACGCCGCTTCCCTGCGCTGCAGTTCCGCCCGCTCCCGGGCAAGCCTCGCTTCAAACTCGGCCTGGCTGATGCCGGCCGCCTGGATCACGTCGCGGCTGATGTGGATCGCGCCGCCGGAAGCGATGGCGCCCATCGCCAACTCGGGATGAAACGGAACACCGAGCTTGCGTACCACCAGGACGTCGAGTTCGGCGCCGAGATCGCGCGCAACCTCATAGGCGACCGGTACCCCGCCGCGTGGCAGCGCGAGCACCAGCAGATCCTTCCGCCCACGGTAGCGGCGCAACCGCTCGGCGAGCTTACGCCCGGCGTCGGCTCGATCTAGAAACATCCACTGTGGCCGGCAATCCATCGCAGCGGCGTGCGCAACCGGGCGGGCATCGGTGCGGGCCGGTTGCCCGGCGGCAGAGCCGGGATGGGTTGCTGTAGCGCCGGCATCTCGTTCGAGCCGGGACGGCTCGCCCGATGTGCCCGGTGCTTATTGACCCGGCAACGTGATGTTTGAATGATGCTCTGCTCCAACTGATATCGCCTCCGGTCGATTACGTTCCGATGTTGCCGGATCAATAGCAAAAACCATGCTCTGTGTTATTGAAGCGGCCATTGCGCGGTGCGATTCACGCACCGCGCTGGCGGTAAGTCCTGCACGGTGTTCAAACATTTGATGGCCGCTTCAATAGTTATGGAGAAACCGTCAGCCGGTCGACGACGGCCGATACGCCCGGAGCCGCCCAGGTCGCATCCTCGACGATGTGGCGTTCGACATAGGAATGCACCCTGCCTTCGAGGGTTACGCGACCATCCTCGACCAGAACCTTGAGGCCTTTGGTATCCAGGTGCGCCGCGCGCTGCAAAGCGGCTTCGATCTTGACCCGGATGTCGTTCGGCGAGGCTTTTTGTTTCAACTGGATCTGGTTGAGCACGCCTTTGACGCCACGCAGCCCATGCACGGTGGATTCTGCGGCCGAGCGCTCGTAAGCCCAATCGACTTCGCCCGCCAGCGTGATCCAGCCGTTTTCGACCTTGACCTTGATGCAACCCTGCGGAATGAACGAATTCCATTGCAGTGCGTCGGTTGCGGCGCGGGCAATATCCGCGTCCGTGCGCTGGTTCGATCCGGGCAGGCGGACGTCGATTTCCTCCGCCACGCCGCGCACGCCGGCAACCCGCTGCACCGCTCGTTCGGCGGCAAGTTTGGCCAGATAACTGTCGAGATGGCCGGCCAGGGTCACGATCCCGTCCTTGACTTCAACGCCGATGCCGGCGGCGTCGATCGACGGTTCCCATTCCAACTCCGCCTCCACATCCTTCTTCAGTTGCATATCGGTTTTCATGTCTCGATCTCCTGTGCGCGGTCACAACGGCCTGCCTCACTGCCGACAGTCCGGCGACGGTGCGTGCGGCGCGCTGAAGCGCTGGAAACCCGAGGCAAGAGGTGTATCGGCTTCCGTGTCTCCGACGGCCGACGGCGGCCCCGGTGAGCGGTTCAGTTGTGGCGACGGCCTCCGTAAAGAATTCCGTTGCTATGGGCCAAACAGCATAGACCGGCGGCAGGCGCCGGCATTGATGCAGATCAATCGGCGGCGGCGGCCGGCGAACCGTTGCCGGTCATTCTTCAATGCATCCGCCGCCGGAACAGCCACCCCGCAGCCGTCAGCGTCACCAGCCCGATCACCGCCATCGGCCAGAACTGGCCGACCAGCAGGCCGAACGGCGCGCCCTGCAGAAACACGCCGCGCAGCACGACGACGAAGTAGCGCAGCGGGTTGGCGTAGGTCAGCAGTTGCACCGCCTCCGGCATGTTGGCGATGGGGGTGGCGAAGCCGGACAGGATCACCGCCGGCACCAGGAACAGGAAGGCGCCGAGCAGGGCCTGCTGCAGCGTCACCGACAGCGAGGAGATCATCAGGCCGATGCCGATGGCCGACAGCAGGAACAGGCACAGGCCGACGAATAGCGCGGTGAGGCTGCCGAGCAGCGGCACCTGGAACCAGTACACCGCAATCAGCGTGATCACGGCGCCCTCCAGCACGCCGATGATCAGGCCGGGCAGCGCCTTGCCGACGAGGATTTCGGCAGGGCGCATCGGTGTGACCAGCAACTGGTCGAAGGTGCCCTGTTCGCGCTCGCGCGCCACGGACAGCGCGGTGACCATCATCGTGACCACCAGCGTCAGCAGACCGATGATGCCGGGCACGAAGAACCAGCGACTCTCCAGGTTGGGGTTGAACCAGGCGCGCGCCTCGACGAAAGCCGGCGGTCCGCCGCGACCGCGGTCGGCGGCCCACTGCCGGTTGAAGCCGGTAACGATGCTGCGCGCGTAGTTCAGCGCGATGGCGGCGGTGTTGGAGTTGCGGCCGTCGATGACGATCTGCAGCGGTGCGGGCTCGCCGAGCGCCAGCCTGCGGCCGAACTGCGGACCGATGTGCAGCACCATCAGCACCTTGCGGTTGTCGATCAGGGGACGGATATCGGCGTGTCGATGGATCACCGCACGTTGCTGAAAAGCCGGGGCGGCCGCGAAACGAGCGACCAGCTCGCGGGCGCCGGCGCCGCCATCCTCGTCGTAGACGGCAAACGGCACGTGGTTCAAATCGAAACTGGCGGCGTAGCCGAACGCCAGCGTCTGCAGCAGCGGCGGCACGACGACCACCACGCGGCTGAAACGGTCCTTCATCAGGGCCAGGAACTCCTTGATCGTCAGCGCGAGGATGCGGCGTGCGGCGGTCACGAACGTCACTCCAGGCGCTTGCGCGCGCGGCGCCGGCTCAGGCCCAGAAAGATCACCGCCATCCCCATCAGCGCCAGGGCGTTGGGCAACAGCACCGGCCACACGTCGCCGGCCAGGAAGCTGGTCTGCAGGATGGCTACGAAGTAGCGGGCCGCCATCAGGCGGGTGATCCACTGCACCACGGTCGGCATGCTGCCGATATCGAAGATGAAGCCGGACAGGATGAAGGCCGGCAGGAAGGTGGTGATGATCGCCAGCAGGCCGGCGACGAACTGGTTGCGGGCGGTGATGGAGATCAGCAGGCCCATCCCCAGCGCCGCACCCAGGAACAGCGCCGATGACAGCGTCAGCACCCACAGCGAGCCGCGCAGCGGCACCTGGAACAGCCACACGGCCATCGCCACCGACAGCGCCATGCCGCCCATGCCGAGCACGAAGTACGGGATCAGCTTGCCGATCAGGATCTCGCGCATGCGCACCGGCGTCACCAGCAGCGCCTCCATCGTGCCGCGCTCCCACTCGCGCGCCATGACCAGTGCGGTGAGCAGCGCGCCGATCAGCGTCATGATGACGACGATCAGCCCCGGCACCAGGTAGTCGCGGCTGCGGAAGTTGCCGTTGAACCAGACCCGCGGCTGCAGATCCACGGCCAGCGGCAGCCTCGCACCCTGCAGCCTCGCGCGCTGGGTCAGCCAGGCACCCCAGACGCCCTGCACGTAGCCCTGGATCAGCCGCGCGTAGTTGGCGTCCACGCCGTTGAGGATGAGCTGGATCGGCGCGCCGCCGGCGCTGTGCAGCCGGCGGCTGAAGTCGGCGCGCAGGTGGACGATGCCGCTGACCCGGCCGGCCAGCATCGCCCGCTCGGCGCTGCGCATGTCCGGCATCGCGATGGGATGGAAGTATTCGGTATTGCCGAAGGCGCCGACCAGGCCGGCGGTATCGGCGTCCGGCTGCTCGACGACCATCGCCAGCGGCACGTGGCGCGCGTCCATCGACACGCCGTAGCCGAACAGCAGCAGCAGGACCACCGGCATGACGAAAGCGATGGCGATGCTGCTGGGGTCGCGCAGGATCTGCAGGAACTCCTTGCGCACCAGCCCGCGCAGGCGCATGTGCGCGCCGCCGCGACCGCTTCGCCACGCGCGCTCAGGCGGCATCGGTCTGCGTTTCCTGTCGCTTGGCGGCTTCGATCAGCGCGATGAAGGCGTCCTCCATCGTCGTTTCTTCGCCCGGCTCTGGCTTTGCGGCACCGCGCGCACGCGCCTTGATCTGCTCCGGTGTGCCCAACGCCAGAATGCGGCCGGCAGCCATGATCGCCATGCGGTCGCAGTACTCGGCCTCTTCCATGAAATGGGTCGTGACCAGCACGGTGACTCCGCCCTCGGCCAGCGCGCCGATGCGCGCCCAGAACTCGCGGCGTGCCAGCGGATCGACGCCGGAAGTCGGTTCATCCAGGAACAGGATGTCCGGCTGGTGCAGCAGCGCGCAGGCCAGCGCCAGACGCTGCTTGTAGCCCAGCGGCAGGGTCTGGCTTTCGGTGTCGCGATAGCCCTCCAGCTCGAAGCCGGTCAGCGCCGCATCGATGCGTTGCCGGTGACTGCGGCCGGTCAGGCCATAGGCGCTGGCGAAGAAGCGCAGGTTCTGGTGCACGCTGAGGTTCCCGTACAGCGAGAATTTCTGCGACATGTAGCCGATGCGCGCCCGCGCGGTGGCGCTGGCGGTGCGCAAATCCACGCCGGCGACGCTGAGTCGGCCGCCGCTGGCCGGCAGCAGGCCGCACAGCATGCGAAATGTCGTGGACTTGCCGGCGCCGTTGGCTCCGAGCAGGCCGAACACCTCGCCGCGGCGTACGTCGAAGCTCAGGTCGCGCACTGCGTAGAAGTCACCGAAACGGCGATCCAGGTGGCGGACCTGGATGACCGTGCCGTCGGTATTGGCGGCGCCGGTCATCGCCGGCACCTCGACCGGGCGTCCCGGCCGGTCGCCGCGGATCATCGTCACGAAGGCGTCCTCGAAACGCGGCGGCACCGGCTTGATGGTGGCGCCCGGCAGGTCGCGGGGCAGGGCGTTTGGGTGCTGCGCGGTCCCGGCGTCCAGCACCACGCGCACGTGCTCGCCCTGGATCACCGCGTCGACCACGCCCGGTTTCGTGCCCAGCCGGGCCTGCAGCGCGCGCTTGCCGATGTCCGGCGCGGTGACCCGGAAGCTGCGGCCGGTCAATGGTTGGCTGAAGTCGCCCGGTGCACCGTGGCCGAGCACGCGACCCTCGTGCAGCAGGATCACCTCGGCGCAGCGCTCGGCCTCGTCGAGGTAGGCCGTGCTCAGCAGTACGGTCATGGACTGCTCGCGCACCAGACGGTAGACGATCTGCCACAGTTCGCGGCGTGACACCGGATCGACGCCGACGGTCGGTTCGTCGAGCAGCAGCAGCTCGGGCGGATGCACCAGCGTGCAGGCCAGGCCGAGCTTCTGCTTCATGCCGCCGGACAGACGTCCGGCCAGCCGCCTGGTGAACGACGCCAGTCCGGTCATGTGCATCAGCTCGCGGTAGCGCGGCGCGCGTGCCGTCGGCGCCACGCCCTGCAGGTCGGCGTACAGGTCGAGGTTTTCCTGCACGCTGAGATCCTCGTAGAGGCCGAAGCGCTGCGGCATGTAGCCGACGCGCGACTGCACCTGCAGCGACTGCCGCGCGGCGTCGAAACCCAGCGCCTGCACCGCGCCACGCTCCGGCGTCAGCAGTCCCGAGGCGATGCGCATCAGGGTGGTTTTGCCCGCGCCGTCGGGGCCGATCAGGCCGGTGACGCGGCCGCGCCGCACTTCCAGGTCGACGCCGTGCAGCGCCTGCACAACGTGCGGCGGTTTGCCGAAGCGCTTGTCGACGCCGCTCAGGCGCAGCACCAGGTCGGTGCCGGACGCCGGCGCGGGCGCCGCGGCGGCGACGATCATCCGCCCGTCGCGTGTGCGCCGTCGTCGGCCCCGCGGTCCAGGTCGATGTGGACGGTGGCCGGCATGCCGAGTCGCAACTGGTTGTCGGCGTCGCGGACGTAGACGCGCAGCTGATAGACCAGGGTGGTGCGCACTTCCGGGGTCTCGATGCTCTTGGGCGTGAACTCGGCGGTCGGCGAGATGTAGCCGATGGTTCCGTGGTAGCGCCTGCCGGGATCGCTGTCGGTGGTCACCGTCGCGGCCATGCCGGGACGGATGCGCCCCAGATCGGTTTCGGATACGTAGGCGCGCACCCAGATGCGGTCGGTCAGCGCCAGGGTGTAGACCGGCTGCTGCGGCGAGGCCATGTCGCCCGGCTCGAGGATGCGGTCGCGGATGATGCCGTCGGCCGGCGCCGCGAGCACCGCATCCGACAACGCATGGCGGGCCAGATCTAGCGCCGCCTCGCGCGCCTTGAGCGTGTCTGCGGCCGCGGCGATGTCCTCCTTGCGCGGACCTTCGACCGCCAGCGACAGCGTTTGCTGCACGGCCTCGAGGCGCGCCTGCGCGGTGTCCATCGCTGTACGTGCGTCATCGCGCTGCTGCACCGAAGCCAGGTTTCGTTGCGCCAGATCGCGCAGGCGCCGGTAACTGCTGCGCGCGTTGGTCAGATCGACCTTCGCGGCATCGACGTTGGCTCGCAACTGGCGGATTTCCTGCGGGCGGCTGCCGGCGCGCAGCGCGGCCAGCACTTGTTGCTGGGCGGCGAGCTGTGCCCTGGCCTGCTCCACGTCGGCCGTCAGATAGCGGGTGTCGAGTTCGCCCAGCACCTGTCCCTTGTGCACCTGCTGGCCTTCGTCGACCAGCAGGCGCGCGATGCGCTGATTGCCGTTGAAGGCGAGATTGACCTCGCGGATGTCGATGTTGCCGTAGAGCCGCAGCGTGTGGGTATTGCCCACGGGATGCTGCGAGCGCCACAGCAGCCAGCTTCCCGCCGCAGCCGCCGCCACCAGTACCGCGATCGTGATCAGTCGTCGGTTCATGTGCGCTGTCTGCAGCCGGTCCCGTGGTGTTCGACGTTCCGGGTTCCGAGTCGCTGCGCCCTAAGCCGGTACGCAGCATAAGGGTGCAGGGTTGCACCGGGCTTGACCTGCATCAAGCTGGCAACCGCACGGGAGCCGGCGCCGGATGCCGCGCCCCGGCTACGCCGATCCGGCCGCGTGCCGGTGGCATCGGTGCAGCAGCTTTCGCAGTTGTCCCAGCGTGCGGCTGTTGAGCACGTCCTTCTTTTCCAGCCAGCCGCGGCGCGCCTGGCCGACGCCGAAACGCAGGTTGCCGAAATCGGCGGGGCTATGGGCATCGGTATCGATGCTGATCAGGATCCCCTGTCGGGCGGCCTGGCGACAGTAGGTATCCACCAGGTCCAGCCGCTGCGACTGGGCGTTCAGTTCGAGGAAACAACCCCGGCGGCGCACACCGTCGATCACCGCGTCGATATCGATGTCGTACGGCTGGCGCTGTCCCAGCAGGCGTCCGGTCGGATGGGCCAGGATGGAGAAATACCGGTGTTCCATGGCGCGCAGCAGGCGCCGCGTCTGGTCGGCGCGCGGCAGGTCGAAATGGCTGTGGATCGCACCGGCGACCAGGTCCAGCCGCGCCAGCACGTCGTCCGGCAGATCTAGCGAGCCGTCCCGGAGGATGTCCACCTCCACGCCTTTGAGCAGGGTGATGCCCTTCAGGCGCGCATTGAGGCGGTCGATCTTATCGATGTGCCGCAGCAGCCGCTTCCCGTCGAGCCCGTGGGCGACAGTCAGGCTCGGAGAATGTTCGGTGATGGCCAGGTATTCGAGCCCGTCCGCGCGCGCCGCCGCCGCCATCTCCTCCAGTGTCGCCAGGCCGTCGCTGGCGCGGGTGTGTGCATGCAGATCACCGCGCAGATCGTCACGCTCGACCAGGTGGGGCAGGCGCCCTTCGGCGGCGGCCTCGAGTTCGCCGCGATCCTCGCGCAGCTCCGGGGCGATCCACGGCAGATCGAGCGCGGCGTAGACTGAAGCTTCAGTGTCACCGGCGATGCGGCGCTCGCCGCGGAACACGCCGTATTCGTTGATCTTGAGCCCATGCTCCCGGGCCAGCTTGCGGATCGCGATGGTGTGCGCCTTCGAACCGGTGAAGTAGACCAGCGCCGCGCCGTAGCTGGCGCGCCGGATGACGCGCAGATCCACCTGCAGCCCGGACTGCAGCACCATGCTGGCGCGCGTCGGGCCGCTGGAGATCACCTCGCCGATCCGGTCGTAGGCGAGGAAATGCTGCATCACCGGCGCCGCTCGCCGCGCCGCCACCACGAAGTCCAGATCGCCGACGGTGTCGCGCATGCGCCGGAAGCTGCCGGCGACGTCGACTTCCGACACTCCCGGACAGTCGCGCAGGTGGGCGACCAGCGACTCGGCCTGCAGTGCGGCTTCGGCCAGCGGCACACGGTGCTCTCCCGCGATCCGCGAGGTGAGCGCCTGCAGCAGTCTGGCCTCGGTCTTCACGCCGAAGCCGTGCAGCCGGCGGACGCGGCCTTCCCCCGCCGCCTGCAGCAGCTGCTCGGGCGTCTCCACGCCGAGATCGTGGTACAGCAGTCGCACCCGCTTGGGGCCGAGTCCGGTGACGTCGAGCAGCTCGACGAGCGCCGGCGGCACCTGTCTGCGCAGCCGCTGGCGCAGCGCACAGGTTCCGGTGGCGGCGATCTCGCGGATTTTCGCCGCCAGGTCCTGCCCGATCCCCGGCAGCTTGGGCAACTCCCGGCCGCTTTCGAGCAGCGTGGCGATGTCGCCGCCGAAAGCGCGCACGACGCGGGCGGCGTTGCGGTAGGCGCGGACGCGGTACGGATTGGCGTTTTCGATCGCCAGGATGTCCGCGATTTCCTCGAAGATCGCGGCGATATCGGCGTTGGTGACGTTCATGTTTCGAGACCTGCGTCACCGCCACACCGACCTTAGACGTGCACCGGCGGTGGTGGCGCAGCCCGGCGGCACGCGTACTCGTTGCGCGGCAGGTGATGGGATCATGCCGCGTGAGGCGTTTCTGCCGTCGATCAGCCCGAGGTCTGTGCGGCCGATGCGCTGGAGGAAAACGATGTCCGGCGTCTTCGCAACCATCGGCGAGTCCTCAATCGGGCGACATGCGGCCCCGCCACCACTCGAGTCGCACTATCCACCCGAACGCGCGCACCGGCATTGATCCAGATCACAACAAGAGGACTTTCCCGCCGGCATCGCTGCCGTCAGGCGCGCGTAAAGCCAAACGCCCCACGGGTTCGCGCGATCCGCCTCCCGGCGTCAGTCCGCGGAGGGCTACGCCGGCGGCGTGGCGGAATGAAACAGGCTGCGCAACTCGCTCTCGTGCAGCGTCTCCTTCTGCAGCAGCACGCGGGCCGCATTGTCGAGTGCGTCGCGACGCTCGGCCAGCACGGACACGGCGCGCGCCAGGGCGGCCTCGATCAGCGTGCGTACGGCGCCGTCGATCTTGTCG
>JAGWMX010000014.1 GCA_028871525.1 Gammaproteobacteria bacterium | reverse complement strand
GCGCGACGTCTAGCTCTTCAGCCGTTCGTGACGGCGGATACCGCCGGCTTGCCCTCCGGTGCGGTAAAAAAACCAACCGCCTGCAGGATGCCGCCGACCAGACCGATCAGCCCGCCGATGCCGAACACGACAACGGTGAGCGCGCCGATGAAACTGAGCAGCCCCCCGGTCTTCAGCATCGGCGCATTGCCGGCGTCCCCGATCGCGACGCAGGCCTGATACCAGAACCAGCTCGCGCCGATGTAGGCCGCCCACGCCATCAGCCCGCCGAGGATCATGCCCAGGCCGAAACCGGTGACTCCTGCCGCGTTGCCGTGATTGGCCAGCAACGCGATCAGCGATGCACCGACAAAAAACGTAAAAACCACTCCGGAAACGACGCTGAGCACCAATGCGACGATCAGCTTGTTGGTGATCTCAAGTCGATTCAACTCACGGCCCGCACGCATCATCGCGATGAACACACAGACCAGTCCGGCAATACTGAGAATGCCCCCCAGGCCCGGCAACAGCCAGCCGAAAAAACCCAGCACCAGCGCCGCAACCCAGCCCCAACCGCCGAGCATCTTGGTGGTATTGCTCATAAATCGTTCTCCCTTTTTGCGAAATCCACCGGCACTCACGCTAGGGACATCTTCACTAACTAACCCCCTCGGCCATGCGGCTGTCAAGTCCACCGGCAATACCGGGTCATCGCCGTGCTCCTATTGATCCAGCAACATGATGTTTGAACAACGCCCTGCTCCAGCCGATACCGCCTGCGGTCGATGACGTTGCGAGGTTGGCGGATCAATAGCAAAAACCATGATCTGTGTTATTGAAGCGGCCATTGCGCGGTGCGATTCACACACAGCGCTGGCGGCAAGTACTGCACCGGGTTCAAACATTTGACTGCCGCTTCAATAGGATGGTCAAGTTGGGCGACACCGGAAAGACCGATTACGGCGGCGCTGTGCGATCATTGGTTTCCTGGATTCCGACGGAAAACTTCGATGCCTCAAAACCGCGCGTTCAAACTCGCCGCCCGCCCGGTCGGTCTGCCCAAGCGCAGCGACTGGGATTTCGTCACCGAGGCGATACCTCCGCTGGCTGACGGCCAATTGCTGGTCAAGGTCGCCTATATCTCGCTGGATCCGGCGATGCGCGGCTGGATGAACGAGGGCAAGAGTTATATCAAGCCGGTGGCGATCGGCGAGCCGATGCGCGCCGGCGCAGTCGGTGAAGTGGTGGAGTCCAAGCACCCGCGATTCAAAGCCGGCGACCACGTCGGCGGCGGCTTCGGCGTACAGGCCTACGCGATCTCGGATGGCAAGGAGATCAACAAAATCGACCCTAAGCTTGCACCGCTGCCGAAGTACCTGTCGGTACTCGGCATGCCCGGCATGACCGCCTATTTCGGCCTGCTCGAGGTCGGTCGACCTCAGCCCGGCGAAATGGTGCTGGTGTCGGCCGCCACCGGTGCGGTCGGCGGCATAGTCGGGCAGATCGCCAAGATCAAGGGTTGCCACGCGGTGGGCATCGCCGGCGGCTCGGAAAAATGCGTCTACGCGGTCAAAGAACTGCACTACGATGCCTGCATCGACCATAAGCAAGGTTCGATTTCCCCAGGTCTGGCACAGCACTGCCCCGAAGGCGTGGACGTCTATTTCGACAATGTCGGCGGGGACATCCTCGATGCGGTGCTGCCCCGCATCCGCCTGCGCGCGCGCATCGTGATCTGCGGCGCAATCTCACAATACAACGCCACCACTGGTGTCCAGGGACCGAAGAACTACCTGAGTCTGCTGGTCAACCGCGCACGGATGGAAGGTATGGTGGTATTCGACTGGGCCGACCGTTATGGCGAGGCAATCCGTGACATGGCCGGCTGGATGGCCGCCGGCAAGCTGACTTCGCGCGAAGACATCGTCGACGGCCTGGCAACTTTCCCGCAGACGCTGCTCAAGCTGTTCACCGGCGAAAACTTCGGCAAGCTGATGATCCGGGTCGACCACTGAACTCGCCGCAGGAACTTAAACGGTATGAGCGACCTGATCCACATCGAGCTATCGCAACGGGTACTGACGTTGCGTTTCAACCGACCCGACAAAAAGAACGCCATAACCCGGGCGATGTATACAACCCTGGCCGAAGCGTTGACCACTGCAACCGATGATGCCCGGACTCGCGCGGTGCTGTTCGTCGGCGCCGGCGATGCCTTCACCAGCGGCAACGACCTGCAGGATTTTCTACAGGCGCCGCCGCAACCCGACGAGGATGCGCCGGTTGCGCGTTTCATGCGTACGCTGGCGGATTTCCCGAAGCCGGCGCTCGCCGCGATACGCGGGTCGGCGATCGGCATCGGCACCACCCTGCTGCTGCACTGCGACTTGATCTACGCCGGGCGTTCGGCACGCCTGCAGATGCCGTTCGTCAATCTTGGCATCTGCCCCGAATTCGCCAGCTCCCTGTTGCTGCCGCGAATCATGGGTCACGCCCGTGCAGCGGAATTGCTGCTGCTGGGTGAACCGTTTGCCGCCGAACAGGCGCGCGACTACGGTCTGGTCAACGCGGTACTCGACGACGACGCGGTGGAAGCCCATGCCTTGGCACAAGCGCGGAAGCTGGCGGCCAAAGCACCCAACGCAGTGCGCGTGACCAAGACGCTGCTGCGCCACTGGCAGCGCGAGCAGGTATTCGCCGCAATCGGCCGTGAGGCCGAGCACTTTCTGCCGATGTTGCGGCAACCGGAAGCGACCGAGGCCCTGACCGCCTTCATGCAAAAGCGCGCAGCCGACTTCTCGCGCTTCGAATAGACCTCGGACGCGGCTCGCTGCAAACGCATGGCGCAGGAAAACCGTGGACTGCCGGCGGCCGCGCCGGCAGTCTCCGCAGCACCGGCTTAATGCACACGCTCAAGAACCGTGGCCACGCCTTGACCCATGCCGATGCACATCGTCGCCAAACCGAACTGGGCGTCTTTCTCGTTGAGAATCCGGGCCAGTGCGCCGGTGATCCGTCCGCCTGAGCAACCGAGCGGATGGCCAAGCGCAATCGCGCCACCCTTGATGTTGATGTGATCCTGGCGGTCGAGCAGCTTGAGTTCGGTCAGCACCGCCAGTGACTGGGCGGCAAAGGCTTCGTTGAGTTCGATATAGTCGATATTTTTTAGCGACAAGCCGGCGCGCTTGAGCGCTTTTTGCGTCGCCGGCACCGGTCCGCGGCCCATGATTGACGGGTCACAGCCGGCCGAGGCCATGGAAACGATGCGCACCAGGGGCGTCAGCCCCAGTGCCTTGGCCTTTTCGGCACTCATGACCAGGCAGGCCGCGGCACCGTCGGAGATCGCCGAGCTATTGCCGGCCGTCACCGAACCCTTGGGATTGAAAGCCGGGCGAAGCTTGCCGAGATCCTGCAGATTGGCGTCCCGACGCACCACTTCGTCGTAGTCGACCAGCAGCGGCGAACCGTCATCGGGACGGTGTCCAAGAATCGGGATGATCTCGTTGCTGTAGTCGCCGTCTTTCCACGCCTTGTAGGCGCGCTGGTGGCTGGTCAGCGCGAACTTGTCCTGATCCTCGCGCTTGATGGAAAACATCGTCGCCAGCATTTCCGCGGTCAGCCCCATCGACGCCGAGGCTTTGGCGGTATTCAACGACAGTTCCGGATTGCCGTCGAAATTGTAATCCATCGGCACATGGCCCATGTGCTCGACGCCGCCGCACAGATAGATATCGCCGATGCCGGCCTTGATCGCGCCGGTGGCGGCATGGATCGCGGTCATCGATGAACCGCACAGTCGGTTGACGGTTTGTCCCGAAATCTCGTGTGGCAGCCCAGCCAGCAGCGCGATCTGGCGGGCAATGTTGAAACCCTGTTCCAGAGTCTGCTGCACACAACCCCAGATCACGTCCTCGATTTCGCCCGGCTTGACCGCCGGGTTGCGTTTGAGCAACGCCTTGACCAGTTCGGCGGAAAGGTTCTCCGCACGCACGTTGCGCAGTACACCGCCCTTGGAACGGCCCATCGGGGAGCGGACCGCATCGATGATCACCACCTCGGTCATGACTGATTCTCCAATAATTGGTTGCTGGATATCGTTTACTTGGGGAAATAAACTTTACCGGCGGCAGCCCTCTGCTTCATTTCCGCGGTGGGCTCGTAGAGCTTGCCGAGGTTCGAATACCTGACAGCTTTGTCCAGCACGGACTTCAAACCCAACGTGTCGGCGTATTTCAGCGCGCCGCCGCGAAACGGCGGGAAACCGATGCCGAGAATCAGACCCATGTCGGCCTCGACCGGAGTCTCGACGATGCCTTCCTCTAAACAGCGTGCGGTTTCTATGATCATCGGGATCATCAACCGGTCGACGATCTCTTCGTCCGGAAAATCCTTCCGCCCGTTCGGCTGCACCGTTGCGATCAGTTCGTGACTGTCTTCGGCCGGCAGCTTTTTCCGCTTGCCCTTCTTATCGATCTCGTACTTGTAAAAACCGATGCCATTTTTTTGGCCGTAGCGCTTGTTGTCGAACATCACGTCCAACGCAGCCTTGAATGTGCGGCCCATGCGGTCCGGATAGCCCTCGGCCAAAACGTCAGCGACGTGGTGGCTGGTATCGATGCCCACCACGTCCTGCAGATAAGCCGGCCCCATCGGCCAGCCGAAACTCTCCATCACCTTGTCGACCCTGACGAAATCCGCGCCGTCGCGCAGCAGCGTCGACCAGCCGATGAAATACGGGGACAGGATGCGGTTAACCAGGAAGCCGGGGCAGTTCCTGACCACGATCGGCGTCTTCCCCATCGCGCCGGCGTAGGCAGAGACTGTGGCGATCGCCTGCCGGTCGGTCTTGGCGCCATAGATCACCTCGACCAGCGGCATCCGGTGCACCGGATTGAAAAAATGCATGCCGAGAAAATTGCCCGGACGCTTGACGGCGGTCGCCAGATCGTCGATCGAGATCGAACTGGTGTTGGTGGCGATGATGGTGTTCTCGCGCACCGCCTTCTCGACTTCGGCCAGCACGGCTTTCTTGACATTTGGGTTCTCCACCACCGCCTCGACGACGATATCGACGTCGCCGAAATCCGCATAGCTCAGCGTCGGCCGGATGCGGCCCAGCACTTCGCCCATCCTTGCGGTGGTCAACCTGCCACGCTCAACCTGTTTGGACAGCAGCTTATTGGCCTCCGACAACCCCAGTTCCAGCTGTTTTTCGGCGATATCCTTCATCAGGATCGGCGTACCGCGTACCGCACTCTGATAGGCAATGCCGCCGCCCATGATGCCGGCGCCGAGTACCGCTGCATGTTTGATCGGATGCGCCACCTTAACCGCTGCCTTGACCTTTTTCTTCAGCATCTGGTCGTTCAAAAACAGTCCGATCAGCGCGTCGGCCTGCGGTGTCTTCGCAACCTTGGCAAAAGCTTGCGACTCGATCGCCAGTGCCTCGTCGCGGCTTTTGTTCGCCGCCTTCTGAATCGCATTGACTGCCGCCAATGGCGCTGGATAGTTTTTCCCCGCTTTGCCGGCGATGAAAGCCTTGGCGGTTTCGAACACCATCATCGCCTCGACCTGATTCAGTTGCAGCGGCCCCTTCTTCTGGGCACGCCGCGCCTGCCAGTCGAGCCTGCCGGCGATGGCCAGATTGAGCATCGCCAACGCCGCTTCGCGCAGCTTGTCCGGCGCGACCACGGCATCAACCGCATGCACCTTCAGCGCCACATCCGGCTTGTTCTGACTGCCGCCGGCGATCCATTCGATGGCGTTGTCGGCACCGATCAGACGCGGCAGGCGCACGGTGCCGCCGAATCCGGGGAAGATCCCCAGCTTGGTCTCCGGCAGGCCGACCTGAGCGGCGGTGGACATCACCCGGTAGTCGGTGGTCAGCGCCATCTCGAAGCCGCCGCCCAGGGCAATGCCGTTGATCGCGGTGACACTGGGAAACGGCAGATCTTCGATTGCCGAGAACACCTTGTTCGCTTCCGCGCCCCATTGGGCGATCTCTTCTTCAGCCAGCGCGAAGTTTTTGCCGAACTCGGTGATATCGGCACCGACGATAAAGCTATCTTTGGCGCTGGTGACCAGCAGGCCTTTGATATCGCCGGCGGACACCAGCACCTGTGCCGCTTGACGCAGTTCATCGACGGTGCGGGCGTCGAATTTATTGATCGCGTCTTCGGCGCGATCGAAACGCAGCTCGGCGACGCCGTCATCGCCGCGGGTAACGCGCAAGGATTGACCTTGAAACATTGCTTTCCTCATTGATTGACGATTGCGAGCCGCCCGGGCCGCGGGTGGCGAGGCGGGCCGGCGCCAGCGGTTTTTACACCCGCCATACTACTCCGTATGCAGATGCCCGAACAACGCACCGGCGTTGCGATCGGCGCAACGGTTGCGCGCGTCAAGGCGGTTTTGACAGCGATTGGGGGGCACTGCAGAATCGTTTTCTGCCCCCAGATACCAGGGAGAATCATCCATGGTGGCAAAACAACGCCTCGACCAGGTCCGTAGCCGGCTGGAGCGCTTGCGCCGCGACGCGCTGGAAATGGTCACCAGCGCCAATAAGGTGGTATTCAACGGCGTGCAGAGATTGGCCGACCAGGAACTCAAAACGCTCAACCGGGCCTACAACACGGCGCTGCGCTCGCTACAGACGGCGCGCGCCGGCGGCAACCTTAAGCACATGACCGCCAAACAACTGGACGCACTGCAGGAGATCGTCAATCAGGTCATTGCCAGCGCTCGGCAGTCGTTGGCGATAGTCGCCGAAACCCGCACGGAGCTTGCCGATCTGATCAGGAAAGGCGGCAACACGACAGCGGCTGACGTGCGACTTGCGGTAGCGCCCGCCAAACGCGGATTGCGACGGGTCAACAGCGCTGCGCGCCGTGGCGCAGCCGGCATTAAGAAGCCAGCCGCTAAAACCAGCCGCAAACCGGCCCGTAAGACGGTGCCGCGCAAATCCGCCCGTAGCACGGCGCGACGGCCGTCGCCGAACTCACGCGCCAGCCGCGCCACCAGCCGCGCCAAACATGCCGCACCGTCGCCCGCGATGACGCCTGCCACACCGCCGTCCAGCGCGTCGACATGAGCGCGTCGATGCCGTTGCCGTTGCCGTTGCCGTTGCCGCACCCACACCTGGTCACGGGCGCCGATGCAGTGGCACCGTGAAACTCTCACTGGCCGAAGGCACGGCCCTGTATCGGCTGCTGGCCGACCCCAGCCGGCTGCGGCTGCTGCTGCTGCTCGAAGGATACGGACTGTCGGCCACTGAGCTGACCGAAATCACCGGGCTGGCGCAATCGCGCGTCTCCACCCACTTGACCCGCCTGGTTCGAGCAGGTTTGCTCGAGGTCGAGCGCGAGGGCAAGGCCGCACTGTATCGACTCTCCGCCGACGATAGCGGAGCTGCCGAATTGTGGCGCGTCATGCAACCGAAACTCGGCGACGCACAAGCGCGGCTGGATCGCGAGCGCGCCGAGGAGATCGTGCGCGCCCGAACTCAGAGCTGGGCCGATTCAGTGGCCGGGCGCATGGAGCGATACTACTCGCCGGGGCGAACCTGGGAAGCCACGGCGCGTGCGTTGATCAATCTCGTGGATCTCCGGGAGGTGCTCGATATCGCTTCCGGCGACGGCGTGTTGGCGGAGCTACTGGCCGATCGCGCGCGCGCGATCATCTGCGTCGATATCAGCTATAAGGTTCTCAGTGCTGCGCGCAGACGCCTGAATGGCCGCGGCAACGTCAGCTTCTGCCGCGCCGACATGCACCGCCTGCCGTTGAGCCCGGAAAGTTTCGACCATGTGTTTCTCATGCACGCGCTGGCCTACACTCGTGAACCTGCGCTCGTGCTGCAGGCAGCGGCGCAAGTACTCAAGCCGGGCGGTCGTCTGGTGGTGGCTGCGCTGCATCGACATCGCCACACCGCGGCGATGCGCGCGTACGACCATGTCAATCTCGGCATCGGTGTAGACGCGCTGCACGCGCTGTTGATCGCAACCGGCCTGCGGGTCGAAACCTGCCGCATCACCTCGCGTGAGCCGCGCCCTCCCTATTTCGAGGTCATCTCGGCGCTGGCCCGTGCGCCGGATAAGATCGCTTCCGGCTCAGGTATCGGTCAGGTCCGACACCCACAGGCAGGTCCCGGCTTTGGCGGCGATCTCGTATAACCGCGCGTGGTGGGCGGCCATCTCCTCGACATCCGGCTTGCTCACCACCAACGCGGGACGCAGCGCACCGAGGCTCGACGCCAAGCGTCGCAACGTGTCGTTATCGGCATCCTCTGCCTCTGCGGTTGTCTCCAATCCCAGTGCCGCCTGACCGCCGGTCATCGCCAGATAGACCTCGGCCAACAGACGGGCGTCGAGCAGCGCTCCGTGCAGCTCGCGCGACGCAGTGCTGATCTGATAGCGCCGGCACAGCGCGTCAAGACTGTTGCGCTGGCCAGGGTGCAACCGGCGCGCAAGCAACAGCGAATCAGTCACTCGAGCGACGTCGGCGATGCGCTCGCTGCAGCCTGAATGCGCCAGTTCGCGATCGAGAAAACCGACGTCGAATGGCGCGTTATGGATGATCAGCTCGGCTCCGCGCAGATACTCGATCAACTCCCGGGCAATATCGGCGAAACGCGGTTTGTCCGCAAGTTCGCGCAACTCGATGCCGTGCACGTCCTGTGCACCGGCGTCGATCGCCCGCTCCGGATTCAGGTAACGGTGAAAATCACGGCCGGTCGGCCGCCGTGCATGCAGTTCGACGCAACCGATTTCGATAATACGGTGGCCCTGCTCGACCTCCATACCCGTGGTTTCCGTATCAAGCACGATTTGTCGGTTCATCGTACATGTCCATCAGTGATGGAAGAACAATAACATCTGCCTGTTACCACCGATACCGAAGTGGGAAACTCACGGAATCCGGTCAGCGGATTCCCCATGAAAATCATCTCCACTGCCTACTGCACGCAGCGCGTGCCGTTCCAGGCCGATATTGGCAAGCCGATCCGCCATCTCGTTCTCGGGATTGCCGGCGTGTCCTTTGACCCAGCGCCATTCGATCTGATGGCGTGCGGCCGCGTCCGCCAGTTGTTTCCACAGATCCTGGTTTTTTACCGGCTTGCGGTCGGCGGTCCGCCAGCCGCGCGCCTGCCACTGTGCGAGCCACTGGGTCACCCCCTGGCGCAGATAATTGGAATCGGTGAACAGTGTGATCTGGCAGGATTCTCGCAGTGCGTCCAGAGCGCGGATGGCGGCGGTCAATTCCATGCGGTTGTTGGTCGTGTGCGCTTCCCCCCCGCTCAGTTCGCGCCGGTGATCGTTCCATGCCAGCAATGCTCCCCAACCTCCGGGACCGGGATTGCCCCTGCAAGCGCCGTCGGTATGGATCACCACCCGCTTCATGGTTGCTCGGAGCGCACGCCCGGCAGGCCGACGGCGCCGCCGATCAGCGGCCGCACCACCTGCGCGCGTTGTGGCCGACCGATCAGCGTCATCGGGATCACCCGCTTCTTGGCCACCAACAGATAGCTGTCCGCAAAAGGCGCCAGCAGCGCTCCTGGCGTCAGCGGATCGCCATGGCTGCGCGGTACCGTCCAAGGGAAGCCACTGCCGAAACGCCGGATCTGAGTGATTTCAAAATTTAACAGCTGCAACCAGTCCACCAGACGGTTGACCGTCGCGAAACGCGCGGAGCAGGGCAGCGCCCGGTAACTCAGACCGAAGTGGCGGCGAATCCCCCACAGGCTCCACGGGTTGAAACCAAGGATCACCAGCCGGCCGCGGTCGGTCAGAATGCGGTCGACCTCACGCAATACATGGTGCGGTGAGGCAGCGAACTCGAGCGTATGCGGCAGCACCACGGCGTCGACGCTTTTATTGGCGATCGGCAGTGCCTCCGGCAGTACCACACCCTGGGCACCCAGCCCGGAGACGGTCCCGAGCACGGCGCGGTGCAGCATCTCCGCATGCGCCAAAAGCCGCCGTCCGGAATCCCAGCTACCGACCTGCAGAATATGTCGTCCAAACAGCTCCGGCAGCACGCGTTGCAGTTCTCGCTGTTCCAGCGTCGATTGCCGGCGTCCGCGCGGGCTGCGCAGCCACAACAGCAATTCGCCGCGAGCCAGACTTCCGCGCCGGCCAGAAGAAGCATTCAGCAGTCTCATTGACGACTTCCTTCAATCCTTGTCAGCATCATACTCATGATCGATATCCTTGCACTGCCGGCGTTTTCCGACAATTACATCTGGCTGATCCACGACGGCACGCACGCCGCCGTGGTGGATCCCGGCGACGCCGAGCCGGTTCGTGCGGCGCTGGCCGAGCACGGCTTGCGACTGCGCGCAGTCCTGGTCACTCACCATCACGCCGACCACGTCGGCGGTGTCGCCGAGCTGGCCGCCACCGCACGGGCGGCAGTCTACGGTCCCGCCAGCGAGCGGGCGCGGCTGCCGCTATTGGATGTCGCGCTGCAAGACGGTCAGTCGTTCGAACTGGCAGAACCCGGGGCCTTGCACTTCACGACAATCACAGTACCTGGTCATACCCGCGGACATATCGCACTATACGAGCGCGATCGCGGATGGTTATTTTGCGGCGATACGCTGTTTGCCGCCGGTTGCGGCCGCCTGTTCGAGGGCAGTCCGCAGCAGATGTACGCGTCGCTGTCACGGTTGGCGGCGCTGCCTGGGCACTGCCAAGTATTCTGCGCACACGAATACACACTGGCCAATCTTGCCTTCGCCCAGGCGGTGGAGCCCGACAACCGGGCGTTGACGACGATGCTGGCACACGCGAACGCCCAGCGTGCGGCCTGTCGTCCGACGCTGCCCAGTCGACTGTCGGATGAACGCGCGGTCAACCCGTTCCTGCGCTGCCGGCAGCCGGCGGTGATCGCATCCGCACGCGCTCACGGCGCTGACAGCGACGACCCGGCCGCGGTGTTTGCCGCATTGCGACGCTGGAAGGACGTCTTCCGCCCGCCGGCGACCTGATGGCTTGGTCAATGCACTCGACCAGAATTGACCGGCGCACCGTGCGACTTTGTCGCGCCGCCGCAGTTGCGGCACACTCTGCAGCAAAACCAAACCTCGAGAATGACAGGCATGGGTTTTCTGACCGGCAAGAAAGTTTTGATTACTGGCGTAGCCAGCGAGCGCTCTATCGCCAGCGGTATCGCCGAGGCGATGCATCGCGAGGGCGCGCAACTCGCGTTTACCTACCAAGGCGAAAAAATTAGACCGCGGGTCGAGGCGCTGGCTGGCGAGTGTGGCTCGGACCTGGTGCTGCCGCTGGACGTCACCCGCGACGACGAGATCGCCGCGCTCACCGAAGCCTTGAATCGGCGCTGGAGCACGCTGGATGTGTTCGTGCATTCCATCGGTTTTGCTCCGCGCGAGTTGCTGGCCGGCGGCTATCTGCAGACGGTAACCCGTGACGGCTATCGCATCGCTCACGACATTTCCGCGTACAGCTTCGCCGCACTGGGCCAGGCACTGCGCCCGCTGATGCGCGGACGCGCGAGTTCGATGCTGACGCTCACCTACCTCGGCGCGGTGCGCGCGGTGCCGATGTACAACGTCATGGGTCCGGCGAAAGCCAGTCTGGAAGCCAACGTACGCTACATGGCCGCAGAGCTGGGGCCAGAGAACATCCGCGTCAATGGCATATCGGCGGGACCGATCAAAACGCTGGCGGCTGCCGGCATCCGCGGCTTCCGCACGATGCTGACGCACGCAGAGAAAGGCTCGGCGCTCAAACGCAATGTCAGCATCGAGGAAGTCGGTAACGCCGCGGCGTTTCTGTGCTCGGATCTGGCTTCGGGCATCACCGGCGAGATCCTATACGTCGATGCCGGTTTCAACATCATGGGCTTTTCGCTGCCGGCCGATGACGTTGACGCATAGCAGGCGCTACTGCGAACCGATGTCGGGTGTCGCCGGCACCGACTCGCGGTCGACGTGCACGCGTTGCTCCATCAGCTTGCGGTAAGCATCAAACTCGGCGCCGGCCAGACTGTAGCGCAGCAACGAACCTTCACGCTGAAGATCGGTGTCGTTCGCCACCGGTGCAGCGGCATCATTGACTGCAGACAGCGCGACGACCGCCACCCGCCCGTTGCCCAACGTCGCCAGCCCCATGCTGGGTTTACCGTCCACGGGGCGCGCCAGTTCAAACACTGAGTGCAACAGCTTGGCATCGAGGCCCGGAGCGTCGCGTTGCAGTCCGTCTAGGCTGATTGCCTTGAGATTCGCCGCATTGGCCGCATCCGGCAACGATGTCCCCGCTCGCAACTGCGCAAGCAGTGCCTCGGCGGCCTGCCGCGCCCGCTTCTGCGCCTGCTGCCGCTTCAGTGCGGCCACCACTTGATCCTTGACCTCGTCGAAGCTTTGCTGGCGCGCCGGCTGATAGTCCGCCTTGCGAATCACCACCAGATCACCCTCGCCGACCCGAATCGGTTTACTGTTATCACCGTCGGATGCGACGTCCGACGAGAACGCGGCGTCGACCACATCCGCGTTTGCGGCGATGCCGGTACCGCCCTTGCGGGTAAACCAGCCGGTGTGCTGAACGCTGAGGCTCAAGGCCTTGGCCGCCGCTTCCAGCGAACCGGGATTTTCAAAGGCGACCTCGCCGAGTTTGTCGGCATCTTCCTGGAAGCGCTTGGCGAGTTCTCGATCCTGGTAGGTTTTGATCAGTGCCGCCTGCACTTTCGGGTCGTCGAACGGTTGCACCTGTTGCGACCGAACAGCCTGCAGTTCGATCAACTGCCAGCCGAACTTGGTCTTGACCGGTCGGCTGACCTCGCCGGGCTTGTCCAGCGCGAACAGCGCCTGCTCAAAATCCGGATCGATCATGCCTTTGCGGACCCAACCCAACTCGCCGCCCTTATTCTTGGTCAAGCTGTCGTCAGAGTACCGCTTGGCCAGTTCGGCAAAGCCATTGCCCTGCTTCAGTTCGGCGGCGACCTGCCGGATCTTCCTGTGCGCAGCCTCGGGATCCGCACCGAATTTGATCAGGATATACGCCGCCTTGCGCTCCTCGGGCGTGGTGAAGCGTGTGGCTTTCTGCGCGTCGTAAATCGCCTGCAGAACGTCCTGATCCGGCGCCGGCGCCTTGGACATCTGGGCCTGCGCGAGTTCCACATAATCGAGTTTGATCCGTTCCGGGGCCCGGAACTGGTTAAGGTGCGCCTGGTAGTACCGCTTAGCCTGCGTGTCGGAGACTTGAAGCTGCGACAGATACCGCTGCGGATCGAACAAAACATAGGCGAAGCTACGAGTCTGATGCTGCAGCCGCCAGTTTGCCAGAGCCTGTTTCGGCGTCACGAACGAGGAAAACAGCACGGCGTTGCGAAGCTGTTCGGCACTGAGCTGCTGGCGAACGCCGGCTTCGAAAGCCGCTGGCGATAACCCCTGGGCGGCCAAGGCACTGCGATACGTCTGATCCGAGAACTGGCCATTGACCTGAAAACCCGGCAGGACATGCAGGTAGTCGTAGACAGCGACATCATCCGCCCGGAAGCCGATTTTCCCCGCGTACTGCGCCAGTACCTGTCCGTCGATCAGGCTGTCGAGCACCTGCTGCTTGAGCTTGGCTTGGTCGACGCTGGCGGGTTTGAAGTTGTCGCCCTGCTCCTGCACCAGTTGCGCGTAGTTCCGGTCATAGCTGTTCTGGAACTGCGACTGAGTGATCTTGGCGCCACCGACCTTGACCAACGTCGGATCGGTGTTACCGCCCAAAAAAGACTGCGCGCCGATACCCCAGATCGCGAACGGCAATACCAGGATGCCGATAATGACCCACAGCATCGGGCCGGACATTCGATCGCGCAGCGATTGGAGCATGGTTTGCGGATTATCCGTGTCGAGCTTCGAGCTGGTTGGACTGACGCGGCACCGGCCGCGTTCCCAAACCGGCGAAACCGTCAAACGAAGAAGGCGCCTTGACCTCGCGCCCTCTCAAATGGCGGAGCGGACGGGACTCGAACCCGCGACCCCCGGCGTGACAGGCCGGTATTCTAACCAACTGAACTACCGCTCCGCGGCCAAAATGCCGAATGTGTGGCCGGCCCGCCTGGTGGGTGCTGACGGGCTCGAACCGCCGACCCCCGCCTTGTAAGGGCGATGCTCTACCGACTGAGCTAAGCACCCCCGACCGACCGAGCCCGGCGACTCGGTCAAACTGTTTATTTTATGGCGTCCTTGAGCGCCTTGCCAGCCTTGAACGCCGGCGTCTTGCTGGCGGCGATCTTCAACGGCGCACCGGTCTTAGGATTGCGTCCCTGGCGGGCAGCGCGTTTGCGCACGGCAAAGGTGCCGAATCCAACGATCGAAACCTTGTCGTTCTTCTTCAGCGCCTTGGCAATGACCTCGATGAGTCCATCCATCGCGCGGCCGGCGTCGGCCTTGGACAGATCGGTCTTGTCGGCTACCGCAGCGATCAATTCTGCTTTGTTCATATAGGTGAGTCCCCTGGTGAATGAATCCGGCCGCTGGCCGGTTGGTTGCTTACAACAAAAGTGCATCTATCCTACTCCGGTGCGAAGACGCGCCGGCACAACTAAGGATAGACGTTGGATGAAATCTCCTTGGATGCTTCATAACACAGTGCTAAACGCAGTGGAGTTATAGCAAGCACCAGCTTGCAGCGTCAATGCGCCCCCTCCCTGCAGCCCGCATCGTTACAGCGTTTTCCGTTGATCCCCCGAACACCACGCCCCTGGATTTTGTCAAGTCCCGGTGTACCCGCTGTCAATGCGGTCGCGCGGTTTCGGTAGCCGGCGTCGGCGGCGTCGACGGCAGCGTCTCAAGTTCCGCACGCGGTTCCGGCATGCGTTCAAGCGCGTGCTTGAACACGTCGTCGATCCAGCGTACCGGCTCGACATCCAGTCGTTCCTTGATCGTATCCGGAACCTCGGCCATGTCTTTAAGATTTTCCTGCGGAATGATCACACGCTGGATGCCGCCGCGCTGAGCCGCAAGCAGCTTCTCCTTGAGTCCGCCGATCGGCAGCACTTCACCGCGCAGCGTGATCTCACCGGTCATCGCCACATCTGCGCGCACCGGAATCTGCGTCAACGCCGAAACGATCGCGGTGCACATGCCAATGCCGGCCGACGGCCCGTCCTTCGGTGTCGCGCCTTCAGGCACGTGCACGTGCAGGTCGTTCTTCGAATGAAACTCAGGATCAACGCCAAGCGCCTTGGAGCGCGCGCGCACCACGGTCAGCGCCGCCTGAATCGACTCCTGCATGACGTTGCCGAGCGAACCGGTCTGGATCAACTTGCCTTTGCCCGGGGTCAGCGCAGCTTCGATAGTGAGCAACTCGCCGCCGACTTCGGTCCAGGCAAGGCCGGTGACCTGTCCAACCTGATTGCGCTCCTCGGCACGGCCGTATCGGTAGCGCGGCACACCCAGGTATTTCTCCAGATTGCGTTCGGTCACGCGCAGGGTCTTCGCCGAAGGTTTGAGCATCACCTGCTTCACGACCTTGCGCGCGATCTTGGACAGCTCGCGCTCAAGATTGCGCACGCCGGCTTCGCGTGTATAGGTGCGGATGATGGCACGGATGGCGTCGTCACCGATCGCCAGCTCGCCGGGCTTCAGGCCGTTGTTGGTGATCTGCTTCGGCACCAGATAGCGCTTGGCGATCATCAGTTTTTCGTCTTCGGTATAACCGGGGATGCGAATGACTTCGGTGCGGTCCAGCAGCGGGGGCGGAATGTTCAGCGTGTTGGCGGTGGCGATGAACATCACGTCGGACAGGTCGCAGTCGACCTCAAGATAGTGATCCTGAAAGCTGTGATTTTGCTCCGGATCCAGCACTTCCAGCAGCGCCGAGCTCGGGTCGCCGCGAAAGTCCATGCTCATCTTGTCGAGTTCGTCGAGCAGGAACAGTGGGTTCTTAACTCCGGCCTTGGCCAGGTTCTGCACGATCTTGCCGGGCAGCGAACCGATGTAAGTGCGCCGGTGCCCGCGGATTTCGGCCTCGTCGCGCACGCCACCCAGGCTCATGCGCACGAATTTACGGTTGACCGCCGCGGCGATCGAGCGCCCCAGCGAGGTCTTGCCGACGCCCGGTGGGCCGACCAGGCACAGAATCGGACCCTTCAGCTTCTTCACGCGCGACTGCACCGCCAGGTACTCGACGATACGCTCTTTGACCTTCTCAAGACCGTAGTGATCGCGATCCAGAATTTCCTGTGCCTTGGACAGATCGATGCGCGCCTTGGTGGCCTTTTTCCATGGCACCTGCAGCAACCAGTCGAGGTAGTTGCGAACCACCGTGGCCTCAGCCGACATTGGCGGCATCATCTTCAGCTTGTTCAGCTCGGCGCTGGCCTTGGCACGCGCTGTCTTCGGCATGCCGGATTTGGCGATCCGCCGCGCCAGTTCCTCATGCTCGTTCGGCACCTCATCGAGATCGCCCAATTCCTTCTGGATCGCCTTCATCTGCTCGTTGAGGTAGTACTCGCGCTGGTTCTTCTCCATCTGCTGCTTGACCCGGCCGCGAATTTTCTTCTCGATCTGCAGGATGTCGATCTCGGCCTCGGCCTGACCCAGCACAAACTCCAGCCGTTCCCGGACATCGGAAATATCCAGAACTTTCTGCCGATCCTCCAGCTTCAGGTTCAGATGAGCGGCAATGGCATCAGCCAGCCGGCCCGGCGAATCCATGCCCGAGAGCGACGGCAGCAGTTCTGCCGGTACTTTCTTGTTGAGCTTGACGTATTGCTCGAAGGTGTTAAGCGCTGCACGCATCACCGCGTCGATCTCGGCACCGGCGGCAGCGGACTCGTCGGGGCTGATCGGCTCGAATCCGGCGCTCAGGTACTCGCCGTCGGCGTGGATCTGCAGCAGCTTGGCGCGCTCGCCGCCCTCCACCAGCACCTTGACGGTCCCATCTGGCAGCTTCAGGAGTTGCAGAATGCTGGACAGCGTGCCGGTCTGGTAGAGATCGGACGGCAGCGGGTCGTCGGTATCGGCCACGCGCTGCGCCACCAACAGGATGCGCTTGCCGCTGTTCATCGCTGCGGCCAGCGCCTTCATCGATTTCTCGCGACCGACGAACAAGGGGATCGCCATGTGCGGATACACCACCACGTCGCGCAACGGCAGCAGCGGGGCGATGCGGTCGGACGGTTCGGTCACTGCATTACCTCAAGACACGTAAGTGCCGGCTGATTATGCCGCAGCAGCGGCTAATGGACGTCGCGCGGCTTCCGCCCACTGAAAGCCTTGATGGTGGCTGGCGCCGGAAAATTCAACCCGCGCGGGCGCAGGCAGGCCCGGGGAAGCATCACCGCGATGGAACGTCATTGCGAGGGCGCGTAGCGTCCGTGGCAACCTCGGGCTGTTGGCTCGGGGTCGCTTCGTCGCTGCGCTCCTCGCAATGACGTTAGGCGGTGTTCTGCACGTCGTGCCGCGGCTCGATGTTCTCATAGACGATGAACGGCTTGGCGTCGCCACGCGCCACCGCCTCGTCGACAACGACTTTGGAGACGTTCTGCATCGACGGCAGATCGTACATCACATCGAGCAGAATGTTCTCGAGAATCGTGCGCAGCCCGCGGGCGCCGGTTTTACGTTCCCTGGCTTTCCTGGCGATCGCCAGCAGAGCTTCGGATCGCAACTCCAGTTCGCAGCCCTCCATCTGGAACATCTTGGCGTACTGCCGGGCTAACGCGTTTTTCGGCTCGGTCAGAATCGCAACCAGCGCCGGCTCGTCGAGTTCCTCGAGCACCGCCACCACCGGCAGACGGCCGACGAATTCCGGGATCAGCCCGTAACGGATCAGGTCTTCGGGTTCGACTCCGGCCAGAAGCTGACTGATCTGGCGTGAATCCTTCTGCGACTTGACGTCGGCGGCAAAACCGATGCCGGTACGTTCGGTGCGATGCTGAATCACTTTCTCCAGCCCTGAAAACGCACCGCCACAGACGAACAGGATGCCGGCGGTATTGACCTGCAGGAATTCCTGCTGCGGGTGCTTGCGCCCGCCTTGCGGCGGCACGCTGGCGATGGTGCCTTCGATCAGCTTCAGCAGCGCCTGCTGTACGCCTTCACCGGAGACGTCGCGGGTGATCGAAGGGTTCTCGCTCTTGCGTGAGATCTTGTCGATCTCGTCGATATAGACGATGCCGCGCTGAGCCTTTTCGACGTCGTAGTCGCATTTCTGCAGCAGGCGCTGAATGATATTTTCGACGTCTTCGCCGACGTAGCCAGCCTCGGTCAACGTGGTGGCGTCGGCTATGGCGAACGGCACGTCGAGCAGCCGAGCCAGCGTTTCAGCCAAAAGCGTCTTGCCCGAGCCAGTCGGGCCGATCAGCAAAATGTTGGATTTTTGCAGCTCGACACCGTCAGCCGCGCCTTTCTGGCTCAAGCGCTTGTAGTGATTGTAGACCGCCACCGAAAGCACTTTCTTGGCTTGATCCTGGCCGATGACGTATTCGTCCAGCACAGAGCGGATCTCTTGCGGCCGCGGCAGACCCTTGGCCTGCGGCTTCGCATGCACCTCCTCGCGGATGATGTCGTTGCATAGATCCACGCACTCGTCGCAGATATAGACCGACGGGCCGGCGATGAGCTTGCGCACCTCGTGCTCGCTCTTGCCGCAGAAGGAGCAATACAGAACGCGGCCACCTGCACCGCCCCGGACGTTTTCAGCCATCGCAAACCTCGAAAACTCGCATGTGTCCGTTATAGCACGCGCAGACGTGACAGCAAAATGATTCGCACCGACGGCCCCGTTCAGGCGCCGGACGGCACGACGCGGCGATCGAGGATCTGATCGATCAAACCGTACTCACGTGCCGCCTCGGCGCTCAGGAAGAAATCCCGCTCGACGTCGCGGGCGACCTTTTCCAGCGTCTGGCCGGTGTGTTCGGCCATCAGTCTGTTCAGGCGCTCGCGCAGATAAAGGATCTCCTTGGCCTGAATCTCGATGTCGCTGGCCTGACCCTGTGCGCCGCCGGACGGCTGATGGATCATCACCCGCGAGTTCGGCAGCGCGTAACGCTTGCCTTTGGTGCCCGCCGACAACAGAAAAGCGCCCATGCTGGCCGCCTGACCGATACACATCGTACTGATGTCGGGCTTGACGAAGCGCATCGTGTCGTAGATCGACAAACCGGCGGTGATCACTCCGCCTGGTGAATTGATGTACAGATGAATGTCCTTGTCCGGGTTCTCGGACTCGAGAAACAACAACTGCGCGACCACCAGGTTGGCCATGTAGTCGTCGATCGGCCCGACGATGAACACTACACGCTCCTTGAGCAGGCGCGAGTAGATGTCGAACGCGCGCTCGCCGCGCGGTGTCTGTTCGACGACCATCGGCACCAGACCCTGTGCGCGCGGCGTGCGTGTGTCAGTCATGAAAACTCCTTGGCGGTTGGAAGCCGTCGGCAGTCAAGCCGAAGCTGCGGGATTCAACAACTCCTCCAGAGACATCGGCGTTTCGCTGATTCGCGCCTGCGCCTGCAGCGACTCGACCACCTGATCTTCGAGTACGCCTGCGGCCAGCCCGCGCATCAGCTCCGGGTGGGCGCGGTAGTAGGCGCGGACTTCATCCGGATTTTCGTAGTCGGCGGCCAGAGCCTCAAGTGCGGCGTCAACCCGCGCCTGATCCAGTTCGATGGCGCGGGTCTTGATCACCTCGCCGATCAAAAGTCCCAAGGCGACGCGCTGCTTCGCCCGCGATTCGAACAGCTCGGCAGGCAGCAGTTGCGCCTTGCGCTCCGGCTTGAGCTTGCCGAGATTCATCCGCACTGCCGCTTCCTCGCGCAACCTGACGACGTCGGTTTCCACCTGGCTCGGCGGCACTTCCAGTGGATGTCGAGCCAGCAGCTGCTCCAGCACTTGCTGGCGCAGCCGGTTGCGCGTCGCCTTGTCGGCTTCGGCGGCCAGCGTCTGACGGCATTTCTCGCGCAGCGCCGCCTCACCCCCCGCCGGATCGACTCCATGCGCCTGCAGGAATGCCGAATCGATCGCCGGCAGCAGCGGCTGTTCGACCGCGTGAACCTTGACGGCAAAACGCGCGCGCTTGCCGCGCATATCCTGACGACGGTAGTCATCCGGAAAACGCACGTCGACCTCGAATTGCTCGCCGGCGGCACGGCCGAGCAACGATTGCTCCAGGTCCGGCAAGAACTGACCGCCACCCAGTTCCACTTCCACGCCCTGCCCCTGCCCGCCGTCAACCGAGTGGCCGTCGATGCGGCTTTCAAAATCAATCCGCACCCGGTCGCCCTGCTGCGCAGGCCGTGCGATCTGTTGCCAGTCCCGGCGCGCTTTACGTAAGCTGTCGAGTAGCCGGTCGACGTCGGCCGCGGTGATCTCGACCACCGGTTTGTGTAGATCCATCTGATCCAGATGTTCCAGCCGCACCTCCGGCAGCACATCGAAGCTGGCGGTATAGGCAAACGGCTGGCCTGGCGTTTCAGAGTCGACTTCGATGTCGGGCGTTCCGGCCGGCTGCACCTTGGCCTGTTCCAGCGCCTGCGGATAGCTGCGGCGGATCAGCTCACTGACCGCATCGAGCCGCAAACTGTCGCCGAACTGCCGACGCACCACGTTAAGCGGGGCCTTGCCCGGTCGAAATCCGGGAATACGCGCACTCTGCGCCATGCGCTTGACGCGCACTTCGAACTCCGCCTGCAGCTGTTCAGGCGGCAGCTTGACATGCAGTCGGCGCGTCAGCGTGCCGGTGGCTTCAACGTGGACTTCCATCGTCGTTGAAAAAAATCTCGTTTAAGGATGTCGATAGGAAAGCCGGGCTGGTGCGAAAGGCGAGACTCGAACTCGCACGCCTTGCGGCGCTGGAACCTAAATCCAGTGCGTCTACCAATTCCGCCACTTTCGCGTTCGTTTGAGAATGGCGCGGATTATACCGTGCCGCAAGGTCGCCGGCCGTGCATACGGCGGTGTTTGCCGCCAAACTCTGCCGATGGAATCGGGTTCGTTGCGGCGCCGTCTGGCATTGCCGGCGGCTTTGCTACTGCTGGCTGCAGGCTGCGTCAGCGAACTGGGTTTGGGTGCCGCTGGCCTGAGCCCCGGCGCCAGCCTGCGCGCGCTCTGGGGCGCCGGTGGCAGTTTGGCCGACACCGTGGTCTGGTCGCTGCGGTTACCGCGGCTGCTGCTGGCGCTGGGCGTCGGCGGCGCTCTGGCAACCTGCGGCGCGGCGGTGCAAGCCGTGTTCCGCAATCCACTGGCCGAACCGGGATTGATCGGCGTCAGTTCAGGCGCTGCACTGGGCGCCGCGCTGGTGCTGACGGTGCTGCCGGCCGGCTCGCTGTCGCAACCTTGGGCACTGCCGCTGGCCGCGTTCGTGGGCGCCGCCCTGTGTACCGTGGCGATCATGCGCCTGGCGCGCAGCGAGGGCGCCACCAGCGTGTCGACGTTGCTATTGACCGGCGTGGCGATCAACGCCGCGATCGGCGCCACGCTCGGCCTGCTGGCGGTATGGGCCAGCGACCGCGGTCTGCGCGCCTTCACGCTATGGTTGTTCGGCAGTCTGGCGCGTGCGGACTGGCCGCAGCTGGTATTTGCCGCGCCGCTACTGCTGGCGCCGGTGCTGCTGCTGCCGCTGCGCGGGCACATGCTCGATGCGTTGCTGCTCGGCGAGGACGAGGCGCGCCACCTCGGCGTACCGGTCGAGCGGCTCAAGCTCGAATGTCTGGGACTGGTGGTGATCGGCACCGGCGCCGCAGTAGCAACGACCGGCGTGATCGGCTTCCTCGGTCTGCTGTTACCACACCTGGCGCGGGCTCTGGTTGGCACTGGACATCGACCCATGCTGCCGTTGGCCGCAGTGCTCGGTGCCGGTCTCCTGGCGCTGGCCGATGCGCTGTCGCGCAGCGTGTTGGCGCCCAGTGAACTACCGGTCGGCGTGTTGACCGCGTTGCTCGGCGCACCACCGTTCCTGTGGCTGCTGCTCAAGCTGCGCAGGCGCGAGGATCTGCTGTGAGCCTGTACGCAGGTGGGGTCAACTTGCGGCATCGCGGCGGCGGCTGGCTCTTGCGCGAGGTCGAACTGCGGCTGCAGGCCGGCCAGTTGCACGCACTGATCGGCCCCAACGGCGCCGGCAAGACCTCGCTGCTGCGACTGCTGGCCGGCGATCTCGCCAGCGATCCGCCGGTGCTGCTCGATGGCCGGCCGCTGCAGCGCTGGGCGCCGATCGCGCTGGCGCGTCGGCGCGCGGTGTTTTCCCAGCACGATGTGCTGCGCTTTGACTTCACCGCAGCCGAAGTGGTCGGACTTGGCCGGCTGCCGTGGCGCACGCCGGCCGACGCCGACGCGACGGCGGCGGCGCTGGCGGCGGTCGGAGCCGAGCCATTGGCGACCCGGCCGTACACCGAACTGTCGGGCGGTGAGCGCGCGCGCGTGCGGTTGGCGCGGGCGCTGGCGCAGATCTGGCCGGTGCAAGCGCTGCCGCCGCGCTTTCTGTTGCTGGACGAACCGCTGGCGCATCTCGATTTCGCCTTCCGTCAGCGTTGCCTGCAGTTACTGCGAAATCTGAGCGCCGCCGGCGCCGGTGTGCTGCTGGTGCTGCACGAGCCGGAACTCGCCGCCGCCTGGGCCGACAGGGTCACACTGCTCGGCTGCGGCGAAGTGGTCGCCCAGGGGCCGGCGGCGGTGCTGACTCCGTCGGTGCTGTCGCGCGCCTACGGTGTGCCGATCGCTCGGCACAACGGCCTCTGGCACGTCGAAAGCCAGTGTTAGCGCCTATTGCACGGCCAGCGTTCAACCACCGTCAGTTCGGCCGCTTCACTGCCCTGGAAGCGATTGACCGTCAAGCGATACGCCAGATGCGCCGCTGGCGACGACGCCGCCTGTTCGGCGCCGTTGAAATGAATCGCCGTAAGCATCTGGCCGGCGCCGGTGCGCAGCCGATAGCGCAGATGCTGACCTTGCCCGCCGACCGGGCGCGTGTCGAGAATCTCGAAAACGCCGTCGAACAGCGGTTCGGGAAAACCTTGCCCCCAGGGTCCGCCCTGCTCCAGTGCCAGCGCCGCCTCCAGCGACAGCTCCGCACCGGCGAGTTCGCCGTCGCTGTCCAGCACTGCCTCCAGCGTGGACGGATTCAGACGTGCGCGGCAGGCCGCATCGAAAGCATCGGCGAAAGCCGGTAGCTGCGCCGCAGCCAGGGTTAACCCGGCGGCCATCGCATGGCCTCCAAAGCGCTCGATCAGCCCCGATCGGCCGGCGTCGATGTCGGCCAGCACGTCGCGCAAATGCAGACCCGGAATCGAACGGCCAGAACCTTTCAGCAGTTCAGGCTGGGTTGCCGGCGCAAACGCGATGACCGGCCGATGCAGCCGTTCGCGCAGCCTTGATGCGACCAGACCGATCACGCCTTCATGCCAGCCGGCATCGTGCACACAGACGCCGACACGGGAATCGCCCGGCGCCAGACGCTCGACGGCCGACTCGCACATCTGGGTCTGCAGCTCGCGGCGCTCGCGGTTGAGTGCGTCCAGACGCTGCGCCAACGGCACGGCGCCGGCGAGATCTTCCGCCAGCAGGCACTGGATGCCGATCCGCATGTCCTCGAGCCGGCCGGCGGCGTTGAGCCGCGGGGCGAGCGCGAAACCGAGATCGGCGGCCGTCAGTCTCTGCGCCTGACGGCCGGCAGCGGCCAGCAGCGCCGCCAGTCCCGGGCGCAGCCGGCCGTCGCGCATGCGCGATAAGCCCTGCTCGACCAGGATGCGGTTGTTGTGGTCCAACCGCACCAGGTCGGCGACGGTGCCGAGCGCCACCAAATCCAACAACTCGGCCAGATTCGGCTCTGCCCGCCTCAGGAACACGCCCTGCAGGCGCAGCCGGGCACGCAACGCCAGCAGCAGGTAGAACATCACGCCGACCCCGGCCAAGTGTTTGCTGGCGAAACCGCAGCCAGGCTGGTTCGGATTGACGATCGCGGCTGCCGCCGGCAACTCGGCCGGGGGCAGGTGATGGTCGGTGACGATGACCTGCAGTCCGGCGTCGTTGGCCGCGGCGACGCCCGCGTGGCTGGCGATGCCGTTGTCCACCGTCACCAGCAATTCCGCGTCGAGCGCGCGCGCGCGTTCGACCAGCGCCGGACTCAGCCCGTAGCCCATAGTGAATCGGTCCGGAACCACGTAGTCGACCGTGGCCGCGCCCAGCGCGCGCAGGCCGAGTACCGCCACGGCGGTGGCGGTGGCGCCGTCGGCATCGTAGTCGCCGGCGATGCAGATGCGCCGGCGATCGGCGATCGCCTGCTCCAGCAATTCTGCGGCACGTTCGACACCGAGCAACCCCTGCGGCGGCAGCAGTCGGGCCGGCGACAGATCCAGCTCGTCGGCCGTTCGCAGACCGCGTGCGGCGTAGACGCGGCGCAGCAGCGGATGCAGATGCGCCGGCAGCGCGTCCGGCTCGCCCGCCGGTCGTCGGCGCAGCCGCGGCACTGGCGCTTGCGTCACGTCACAACCGCTGCTCGATCAGCCGCTGCAAGGCGGTGGCGCTGCCATCCAGCACGTGAATCCGCGGCTCGGCTGAGAGGATCACGTCCGGATCCTTGAGCCCGTGGCCGGTCAGCGTACACACCACCGTAGCGCCGCGCACGATGCGCCCGGCGCGGAGGTCACGCAGCACCCCGGCGACCGAGGCGGCCGAAGCCGGCTCACAGAACACGCCTTCGGTCGCGGCCAGCTGACGCTGCGCGGCGAGAATCTCCTGGTCGGAAAGCTCGCCGAACCACCCGCCCGATTCGCGCTGGACGATCCATGCCGGCTGCCAGCTCTGCGGGTCGCCGATGCGGATCGCGGTCGCCACCGTCTCCGGCTGGGCCACCGGCGCGCCACGCATAAACGGCGCGCTGCCGGCGGCCTGGTAGCCGAGCATCTGCGGCCGGCCATCGACGCACTGTCGCGCGAAGCGGCAGTTACCGCCGCAGTGCAGGCAGGCCGCGGTGCCGACGCCGGCCAATTCGCTGTAGCCGATCCAGTGCGCGGTGATATTGCCGGCGTTGCCCACCGGCAGCGCGTGGTAGTCCGGGGCACGGCCCAGCGCCGAGACGATTTCGTAGGCGACGGTCTTCTGCCCCTGCAGGCGATACGGGTTGATCGAGTTGACCACCGTCAGCGGCAGTCGCTCGGCCAGTTCGCGGACCAGTCGCATGCCGTCGTCGAAGTTGCCGCGGATCTGTGCCACGACGGCACCGTACGCCACCGCCTGGGCCAGTTTGCCCAGCGCCACCTTGCCTTCGGGAATCAGCACGAAGGCGCGCATGCCGGCGCGCGCCGCATAGGCCGCCGCCGCCGCCGAGGTATTGCCGGTCGAGGCACAGATCACCGCACCCGCGCCGCGCGCCTGCGCTTCGGTGACCGCCACCGCCATGCCACGGTCCTTGAACGACCCGGTGGGATTGGCGCCTTCGAATTTGACATACAGCTCGCCGTCAAAGCCGACCGCCGCCGGCAGCCGCTGCAGCCGGAGCAACGGCGTCGCCCCCTCGCCGAGGCTGACCGCGGCGGCGGCAGCGGGCAGCGGCAGCACCGCGCGGAAACGTTCGACGACGCCGGACGTTCGCAGTCCGCCGGCGTCGCAGCGGGAATCGGCACCGCCGTGCTCAGTCATCGAAGTGCTCCACGCGCAGGCACGAGTGATCGGGGCGCACAAAGTCCAGCGCACGGATTTGCGCCAGCGCCTGCTCGAAGTCTGCGGCCGTGACCGCCGAAGTGATGATCGCCAGTTGCGCGTCGGCCCCGGCTTCCGGCTCCTTCTGCAGGATCGCTTCGACGCTGATCTCGGCTTCGGCCAGGTGCGCGGTGATGGCCCGCAGCACGCCGGGCGTGTCCGCCACCCGCAGTCGCAGATAAAAGCTGCTGACCGTGGCCGCTGTCGGCAGCACCGGCAACGGCGCCAGCGAAGCCTGCGGCCAGCCCAGCGCCGGCGGCAGCACCGCCGCGCAGCCGCGGGTGCGGGCGATCTCGATCAGGTCGGCGAGCACCGCCGAGGCGGTCGGCAGGCCGCCGGCGCCGCGGCCGATGTACAGCGTCTGCCCGACCGCATCGCCCTTGACCCGCACCGCATTGACCGATCCGTCGACCAGCGCCAGCGGATGCGCGTGCGGCACCAGCGTCGGATGCACGCGCAATTCCAGGCCGCCGCCGTGGCGCTTGGCGATCGCCAGCGGCTTGATCCGATAACCCAGCTCACCGGCCAGCCGGATGTCATCCGGGTGTACGCGCGCCAGCCCGTCGCGCTGTATTGCGGCGAAATCCGGCGGCGTGGCGAAGGCGATCGCCGCCAGGATGGCCAGTTTGTGGGCGGCGTCGATCCCGTCGACGTCGAAACGGGGATCGGCCTCGGCGTAGCCCAGGCGCTGCGCACGGCCGAGCGCCACCTCGAAAGCGATGCCGCGGCGGCTCATTTCGGTGAGAATGTAGTTGCTGGTACCGTTGATGATGCCGGCGATCTCGTCGATGCGGTTGGCCGCCAGCCCCTCGCGCAGCGCCTTGATGATCGGGATGCCGCCGCCCACCGCCGCCTCGAAACCGAGCGGCTGCCCGGCGATCTCGGCGGCACTGAAGATCTCGCCGCCCGATTCCGCCAGCAGCGCCTTATTGGCGGTGACCACCGCTTTACCGGCAGCCAGCGCCGCCAGCACCAGCTCGCGCGCCGGCGAAATGCCGCCGATCAGCTCGACGACGACATCGACGTCGGCGGTGACCACGGCACGCGGATCGGTGGACAACGCGACCGCCGATAGATCGCAATCGCGCCTGCGCTGCGGATCGCGCAGCGCCACGTGCGTGACCGCCAGACGGCGGCCGATGCGGCGCTCGATACGGCTCTGCGATGCCGCCAGCAGGCGCAACAGGGCCTGGCCGACGGTGCCGAGCCCCAGCACGCCGATGCGCACCGGAGTGCGCTCCGCGGGCGCGCTGCGCGCGTCCAAAGACGTTCCTGAGCCTTTTATCACCGCGCGCCCTCGGCCAGCATGTGTCGGATGCCGCGCAGCGCCTGACGCGTGCGTTGTTCGTTCTCGATCAGCGCAAAGCGCACGTAGCCATCACCGTATTCGCCGAAACCGACCCCCGGCGAGACCGCCACCTTGGCCTGCTCCAGCAGGTGTCTGGAAAATTCCAGCGAGCCTAGCGCGCGGTACGGTTCCGGTATTCGCGCCCAGACGAACATCGTCGCCCGCGGCTTGTCGACCGCCCAGCCGGCCTTGACCAGTCCCTCGCACAGCACGTCGCGGCGGCGCCGGTACATCGCGCAGATCTCGGCCACGCAGTCCTGCGGACCCTCCAGCGCGGCGATCGCGGCGACCTGGATCGGCGTGAACATGCCGTAGTCCAGATAGCTCTTGATCCGGCCCAGCGCAGCCACCAGCGTCGGATTGCCGCACATGAACCCGACCCGCCAGCCGGGCATGTTGTAGCTCTTGGACAGGGTGAAGAATTCCACCGCAATGTCCTTGGCCCCCGGCGCCTGCAGCACGCTGGGTGCCCGGTAACCGTCGAAGACGATGTCGGCGTAGGCCAGGTCGTGGATCAGCCAGATGCCGTGCTCGCGGCAGATCGCCACCGTTTTCTCGAAGAACTCCAGTTCCACGCACTGCGTCGTCGGATTGGCCGGGAAATTGAGGATCAGCATCTTCGGCGCCGGCATCGTCTCGCGGATGGCCTTGACCAGCTCCTGAAAGAAATCGACGTCGGGCGTCAGCCGCACGTGACGCACGTCGGCGCCGGCCAGCACCGTGCCGTACGGGTGAATTGGATAGGCGGGGTTGGGCACCAGTACGCTGTCCCCGGCGGACAGCATGGCGAAGGCCAGATGCGCCAGGCCCTCTTTGGAGCCGATGCTGGCGATGACCTCGTCGTCCGGGTCCAGTTCGACCCCGTAGCGACGGCGATACCAGTGCGCCATCGCCCGCCGCAGGCGCGGGATGCCTTTGGATACCGAATAGCGGTGCGTGTGGACCGCTTCCGGGTGCCGGTGTTCGGGCTTGACGTATTCGGAATCGGTGCCGCGCACCACGACTTCGACCAGCTTGTCCACGATATGACGCGGGGTCGGCTGATCCGGGTTACCCATGCCGAAGTCGACGATGTCTTCGCCGCGGGCACGGGCGGCTTTCTTCATCTCGCCGACAATATTGAAGACGTAGGGCGGCAGGCGCTGAATGCGCGGGAACTGGGTGTTGGCGGGCATAAGGTTTTCGGCAGTGCTGGCGATCAACGGCGGCGTGCTGCACCGCACATCAGTCTGCGATTATCGGGCCGGGCGGCGGCGGCTTTCAATTCGAAGCGCGCGGCGGCAGCAATTTCTGCGGATCCATCGGCACACCGTTGTCGCGGATCTCGAAGTGCAGCTCGGGTTTCCGTTCCGGGCCTTCGCCCAGTTCCGCGATCGGCTGACCGGCCCTGACCCACTGCCCCTCTTCGACCAGCCGGCGGCGGTTGTACCCGTAGGCCGAGAGAAAATGTTCGCTGTGCTTGACGATGATCAGCTCGCCGTAGCCTTTCAGCGCGCTGCCGGAGTACACCACCTTGCCGTCCGCCGCAGCAACCACGGTCTGCCCCACTTCGCCGCCGATGTCGATGCCTTTGGAGCCGCCGTTCGGATCGAAGCCGCGGACCACCCGTCCGTTGGTGGGCCAGCGCCAGGTTTTGGGCTCGCCGGCCGCCACCAGCACCGGGGAGCGGTGGCCGGCCGCAGGCGGCGGTGTGGTGCTACGACGGCCACCTGCTGCAGCGGAGGTCGCGACGGCCGCACCGCGCGGCGGCGTCAACCGCAGCCGCTGGCCAGGATAAATCGTGTAGTCGCGCCCGATGTGATTCCAAGCCGCGACGTCATGGTAGTCGAGGTTATTGCGAAAGGCGATGGAGTATAGGGTGTCGCCGCGTTGCACGATGGCGTAGCCGCCGCGATCGGGCCCGGCACCGCGCGGCGCCGACCGTGACGGGCTGCCGCTGCAACCGCTGAGCGCCAGCAGCGCGCCCAGCAGCGCCGCGGCCGCCGTCAGCCGCGCGTCAGCCACCAGAACCCGAGCGCGATCAACACCAGCAGCATCCAACCGAACCAGTCGATATAACGCGCCAGTACCGGTTCGACGCGCGGGCCGATCACGCGCAACAGACCGGCCAGCAGGTAGAAGCGGATGCCCCGACCGATCAGCGAGGCGGCGATGAACGGCAGCAGCGGCATCGCCACCGCGCCAGCGGTGATGGTGAAAATCTTGTACGGCAACGGGGTCAGGCCCTTGATGACCAAGGCCCAGAAACCGTATTTGGCGAAGAACAGCCTGGTGGCCTGGTAGGCCGGTCCATAACCGGCGGCGCCGATCACCGGCAGCACCCAGTGGATCAGGTAGTGACCGATGCCGTAGCCGATCACGCCGCCGGCCACCGAAGCCAGCGTGGTCAGCGTCGCCAGTCGCAGCCAGGCGCGCGGATTCTCCAGCGTCATCGGCGCCAGCATGATGTCCGGCGGCAACGGGAAGAACGAAGCTTCCGCCGCCGACGCCGCCGCCAGCCACCACGGCGCGCGCGGGTGACGCGCCGCGCGCTGCATCAGGCGATACAACCGCGCGAACGGACTCAACCGCGCCGACGTCTGTTCGTCTTTCATCCGCGCCCCGGCAAAAACGGGACGAACGCGACCACACCGGCCTCACGGCGCTGCCAGCCCCGGGCGGTGCGATCGATCACCAGCAATTTCTGCGTGCCGCCGGCCGGCCCGATCGGAATTACCATCCGTCCGCGGTGTCCGAGCTGGGCGAGCAGCGGCTCCGGCACCTCTTCGGCGGCGGCGGTCGCCAGAATGCCGGCATAAGGTGCGTGCGCGGGCCAGCCGCCATGGCCGTCGCTATAACCGAAATGGACGTTGCGATAACCCAGTTCCCGCAGCAGCGCGCGCGCGCGCTCGGACAGCGCCCTGAGCCGCTCGATCGAGAACACCGCCGGGACCAGCTCGGCCAGCAGCGCCGTCTGGTACCCCGAGCCGGTGCCGACTTCCAGCACTCGCGGCCGCGATCCGCCATCGAGCAGCAGCTGGGTCATCAGTGCGACCACATAAGGCTGGGAGATGGTCTGGCCATGGCCGATCGGCAGCGGCCGGTTCTTGTAGGCATCGGCATGCCAGGCCTGATCGACGAAACGGTGGCGTGGCACCCGGCCGATCGCGTCCAGAATGCGCGGGTCGCCGATGCCGCTGCGCCGCAGCTCGGCAACCAGCCGGGCGCGGGCCGCCGCCTGTGCACCGTCCTCGCCTGCCGCCGCGCGCGACGGCGTCACAAACCCTGAGCCCACTGACGCAAGCGATCGAGCGCGCTGTGGCGCGTCAGATCCACCAACAGCGGAGTGATGGATACGTAGCCGTTGGCAACCGCATAGAAATCGGTGCCGGGGCCGCTATCCAGTTCCTCCCCGGCACCGCCGATCCACCAGATCGGCCGACCGCGCGGATCGTGATGCAATTTCGCTCCCTCGGCCCGATGACGATTGCCGAGCCGCGTCACCTGCACACCCTTGATTTCGGAACCCGGAACGTCCGGCACGTTGACATTCAAGATCGTATCGCCCGGCAGCGGTTGCTGCTGCAGCCGCTCGACCAGCTTCAGCGTCAGTTGCGCGGCGCTCTCGTAGTGCCTGGGGGCGGCGCTGGCCACCGACACCGCGACCGCCGGGGAGCCGAGATGCCGGCCCTCCATCGCCGCGGCGACGGTGCCCGAATACAGCGTGTCGTCGCCGAGGTTGGCGCCGGCGTTGATGCCGGAAACCACCATCTGCGGCAGCTGTTCGAGCAACCCGGTCAGCGCCAGATGGACGCAATCGGTCGGGGTGCCGTCGACGCCATAGACGCCGTCGTCGTGGCGCTGCACGCGCAGTGGGTTCAGCAGCGTCAGTGAATTCGACGCGCCACTGCGGTTACGGTCCGGAGCGACGACCGTCAGTTCGTGCGCCGCGCTCAAGCAGCGCGCCAGACAGCGCAGGCCCGGCGCCATGCAGCCGTCGTCGTTGGAGAGCAGTATGCGCATGAGGATCGTCGCGGAAGGCGGTAGTTTACCGAGCTATCATCCATCCATGCAGCGAGACCTGAACCCGGAAGATCGCGCCGCCTTCACCGAGGCGATGCGCGACGTGCGTCCGCGCGGCGAGTCCCCGCGCCAGTCCCAACGCCCGCCGCCACCGGCACCGCGGCCGCGGCTGCGCGAGGCTGACGACGCAGCCGTGATCGAGGAACTGCACCGCGGACCGCTGGATGCGGATCCGGCCGAAGCCGTCGACGCGCTGACTTTCCGCGCCGCGGGATTGCAGGACGCGGCATGGCGGCGGCTGCGGCGCGGCAGTTACCGCATCGGCGCCGAACTCGACCTGCATGGACTCAACCGACAACGCGCGCAGCGGGCGGTGGCGCTGTTCCTGACCGACTGCCAGTTGCACGGCGTACGCTGCGTTCGCATCGTCCACGGCAAAGGGCTGGGTTCACCGAACAGCGGGCCGGTGATCAAGACCTTGCTCGATGGCTGGCTGCGGCGGCGGCGCGACGTGCTGGCTTTCTGCAGCGCCCGCCCGCACGACGGCGGCACCGGTGCAGCCTACGTGCTGCTGCGCGCCACCGATCGCGGTCAGCGCAGGTAAGCCGCGCGCGACAGCCAGAACTCCGCCAGCGGCACGTCCTCGGGATAGGTGACCTTAAGGTTGCTCTCGCGGCCTCGCACCAGCCGCGGCCGCATGCCGGCCGCTTCCATTGCCGCCGCTTCGTCAACGCCCGTTGCGCCGCCGGTGCGAGCGGCTTCGAGCGCCTTGTGCAGCAGGTCGAGGCGAAACAACTGCGGGCTCTGCGCGCGCCATAACGCTCCGCTGTTAAGCGTGGCCTCGGCCCGTTCACGCACTTCGCGCTTGACCGCTTCCGTCAACGGCAGCGCCAGCAACCCACCGTGCTCGTCGCTGGCTTCCCTGCATAGCCGTTCGATATCGTCGACCGTGACGCAGGGGCGGGCAGCGTCATGTACCAGCACGTAGACCGGCGCCTCGGTGACCGATGCGGGCTCGGCAACCGCGGTCAGGCCGGCCAGCACCGAATCCAGACGCGCAGCACCGCCGACAGTGATCAGGATTTTCGGGTGGCGGGCAATCGGCAGCCGCGCGAATTCGCTGTCGCCGCGTGCCAGCACGACGACCACACCGTCGACCCAGTCGGCTCGCAGAAACGGCGCCAGGCTCCATTCGACCAGCGCGCGCCCGGCGACGGGCAGATATTGCTTGGGCCGGCCGAGACCCATGCGCGCACTGCCGCCGGCCGATGGCAACACCGCCCAGTAACGCGGGGATCGGGCCAAGGTGGTGGCCGTCAGTCGGCGTTGACGACCAGGTAAAACGTCTCGCCCTGGCGCACCATGCCGAGTTCACTTCGCGCCCGCGCCTCGATCGACTCGCCGCCGTGCTTCAGGTCATCGACATCGGCCTGGATCGCGGCGTTGCGCTGCGCCGCCCGGACGTTGTCCTGCAGCTGCCGTTCCACCGCCTGCTGCAGCCGGTGGTTGACCAGCACCCCGCCGTCACCGAACCAGAGCCGGGACTGCAGAGCGAGCAGCAGACCCGAAAGAACCAGCACCGGCACGGTTCGGCTCATCAACACACCCACGCGGCCACCACACGAGAGGGTACGGCGCGCGCCTGCCCGGTCGAACGGGCGCCGCGGTCGCGCAGGATTTCCGGGAAACGGGCTATGACCTGCATCGGTTTTTAGTCCAGCGTGACCGGAAACGCCTCCGCGCCCGGATATCGCGCCTGCCGGCCCAGTTCGCGCTCGATCTTGAGCAGGCGATTGTATTTGGCGATACGCTCGGATCGGCACAGCGAACCGGTCTTGATCTGCGTAACTGCGGTGCCAACGGCGATATCGGCGATGGTAGTGTCCTCGGTTTCCCCGGAGCGGTGCGATACCACGCTGGCATAACCGGCCTCGGCGGCCATGCGGATCGCCTCCAGCGTTTCGGTCAGGGTGCCGATCTGGTTGGGTTTTATCAGCACCGCGTTGGCGATATCACGCTCGATGCCCTCGGCGATGATTCTGGTATTGGTGCAAAAGATGTCGTCGCCGATCAACTGCACGCGCTCGCCCAGGCGGTCGGTCAACATGCTCCAGCCGTTCCAGTCGTCCTCGGCGCAGCCGTCCTCGATCGATACGATCGGAAAGCGGCCGATCAATCGTTCGAGATAGGCGACCAACGCCTCGGGCGAAAGCGATTTGCCTTCGCCTTGCAACTGGTAGTTCCCGTCGCGGAAAAACTCGCTGGCCGCGAGGTCCAGCGCGATCGCGATCTCGCGACCGGGGCGATACCCCGCAGCCTCGATCGCGGCGACGATCAGCTCCAGCGCCGCCTCGTTGGACGACAGGTTCGGCGCAAAGCCGCCCTCGTCGCCGACTGCGGTGGACAGGCCGCGGCTCTTCAGCAAAGCCTTCAACGCATGAAAGGTCTCGGCACCGTAGCGCAGCGCCTCGGCAAAGCTCGGTGCGCCGAACGGCACCAACATGAACTCCTGCAAGTCGATATTGTTGTCGGCGTGCGCGCCGCCGTTGATGACGTTCATGTGTGGCACCGGCAGTGTGCAGGCCTCGATGCCGCCGAGGTGACGGTACAAACCGATGCCAGACTCGGCGGCGGCAGCCTTGGCCGCCGCCAGCGAAACCGACAGGATCGCGTTGGCGCCGAGGCGGGCTTTGTTGTCGCTGCCGTCCAGTTCGATCAAGGTGCGGTCAATCGTGTACTGATCACGCGCCTCCCGGCCGACCACCGCCGCGGCAATCGGTCCGTCGACGTTGTCGCACACCTGCCGTACGCCGCGACCGCCGTAACGTGCATCGTCGCCGTCGCGCAGTTCCATCGCTTCCTTAGCGCCGGTCGACGCGCCGCTGGGAACGGCCGCAACGCCGACGGCTCCGGAAGCCAGGCGCACCGTGCTCTCAACGGTGGGGTTGCCGCGGGAGTCGAGTATCTCGACAGCGCTGACCTCCACGATTTTCGACATCGATCACCGCCGATCGGTTGACTGTCGTGATTGTAGCCGAGCGCAAACATCGATGGGGCCTGCCGCTCAATCCGCCAACTGCTGCTCCGGCCATGGCCGCGACTTGGCGACACGATCCAGCTCCACCAGCGTTTCAACCAACCCGCCGATCGCCGCCAGCGGCAGCGAGTTCGGTCCGTCGCACAGCGCGCGATCGGGATCGGGATGGGTTTCCATGAACACGCCGGTCACACCGGCGGCCACCGCCGCGCGTGCCAGCACCGGGATGAACTCGCGCTGACCACCGGAGGCGATACCCCGCCCGCCCGGCAACTGCACCGAGTGAGTGGCATCGAACACCACCGGGGCGAACGCACGCATCGCCGCCAGCGAGCGCATGTCCACCACCAGGTTGTTGTAGCCAAACGAGAAGCCGCGCTCGCACAGCAGCAGCGGCTGCGCCGGATCGGCAACGACCGCGCGCATCTTGGCGATTACGTTGCCCATCTCCCACGGCGACATGAACTGGCCTTTCTTGACGTTGACCGGGCGGCCGCAGCGGGCGACCTTCTGCATGAAATTGGTTTGCCGGCAGAGGAAAGCTGGGGTCTGCAGTACATCCGCCACCGCGGCGACTTCGGCCAACGGCGTGTCTTCGTGCACGTCGGTCAGCACCGGCACGCCGGTCTGCCGGCGCACGCTATCGAGAATCTTTAGCCCGGCCTCGACCCCAGGTCCGCGGTAAGAGCGATGGGAGCTGCGATTGGCCTTGTCGAAGCTGCCCTTGAAAACATACAGCAGACCGAACCGGTCGGCGACCGCCTTGACCTGACCGGCGACCTCGACGCACAGCGCCTCGGATTCCAGAGTATCCGGTCCGGCGATCAGAAACAGCGGCCGATCGATGCCGATCGGCCGGCCGCAAAGCTGCATCGCCTAGCCCGCCGCTTCGCGGCGGGCGTCGAGTCCGGCCGCCACCGCCACCGGCCCGCGATTGGCCTGCTGATGCTCGCGCGCGGCGCGGATGAAGCCGGAGAACAACGGGTGGCCGTCCCGCGGTGTCGAGGTGAATTCCGGGTGGAACTGGCAACCGATGAACCACGGGTGATCCGCCAGCTCGATGATCTCGACCAGATCACCGTCATCGGAGACGCCGGCGATCGAAAGCCCCTTGGCGGTCAGCGCCTCACGATAGCGGTTGTTGAACTCATAGCGATGACGGTGACGCTCGCGGATGGTCTCGGCGTTGTAAAGCGCCCGCGCGCGAGAGCCCGCGGTGAGCCGGCACACCTGGACGCCGAGCCGCATGGTGCCGCCGAGTTCACCGCCGGCGTTACGCCGCTCGACGCGGCCGGAGGCGTCCTGCCACTCGGTCACCAGGCCGATCACCGGATGCGGGGTATCGGGGACGAATTCGGTGGAATGCGCCTGCACCAGGCCGCAGGCGTTGCGCGCAAACTCGATCACCGCCACCTGCATCCCCAGGCAGATGCCGAGGAACGGGATGCGGTGCTCGCGGGCGTAGCGCGCGGCGGCGATCTTGCCCTCGATACCGCGATCGCCGAAGCCACCCGGCACCAGGATCGCGTCGGCGCCCTGCAGCAGTCGTGGCCCCTGGGTCTCGATGGTTTCGGATTCGACGTAGCGAATCCTGACCCGCGTGCGCGTCTGCAGACCGGCGTGATCGAGCGCCTCGTTCAAAGATTTGTAGGCGTCTGCCAGATCGACATACTTGCCGACCATCGCCACCTGCACCTCGGCGTCCTGCCCCGCGCGCGCCTCGACCACACGCTCCCACGACGACAGGTCCGCCGGCCGGCAATCGAGGCCGAAGTGTTCCACCACCAACTCGTCGAGGCCCTGCTGATGCAGCCAGCCGGGGATCTGGTAGATATCGTCCAGATCGATGGCCGAGATCACTGCCCGGTACGGCACGTTGGTGAACAGCGCCACTTTGCGCCGTTCCGCTTCCGGCACCGGCCGCTCGGAGCGGCACAGCAAAATATCCGGCTGAATGCCGATCGAGCGCAATTCCTTGACCGAATGCTGCGTCGGCTTGGTCTTCAGTTCCCCGGACGAACGCACGAACGGCAGCAGCGTCAGGTGCACGAACAGGGTGCGGCGGCGGTCCCCGAAAGAATCGACTTCCACCGCCATCTGCCGGATGGCTTCCAGGAACGGCAGCGACTCGATGTCGCCGACGGTGCCGCCGATCTCGACCATGCAGATGTCCGCTCCGCGGCTGCCTTCACGGATGCGATGCTGAATCTCATCGGTGATGTGCGGGATCACCTGCACCGTGCGTCCGAGGTAATCGCCGCGCCGCTCGGCTTCCAGCACGTTGCGGTAGATCTGCCCGGTGGTGACGTTGCTGGCGCGGGTGGTTTTACCGCGCAGGAAGCGTTCGTAGTGACCCAGGTCGAGGTCGGTCTCGGCGCCGTCCTCGGTGACGAACACCTCGCCGTGCTGGAACGGGCTCATGGTCCCGGCATCGACGTTGATGTACGGGTCCAGTTTGATCATACGCACCTTCAGGCCGCGCGATTCCAGGATCGCGCCGAGGCAGGCCGAGGCGATGCCCTTGCCCAACGACGACACCACCCCGCCGGTGACGAAGATATAGCGGGTGCAGGTTGCGTCTTCGGCGAAATCGGACATGGCTTAGCGCCAGCGGCGGGTACGCCACAGTTTACGGGATACACGCCGCCGGTCTCAAACCTCGTCCGGGTCTGAGGCCCGGCAATGCCCCGGTAAAGTGCGCTATGCAGCAGCGCGCCTGCCGATCGTCAGCAACGTATCGTGATCGCGCAGATAGAACAGCGCGAAACAGGCGGCCAGCGTCGGCCAAGCGGCGAAAAACAGGATATTGGCTTCATGATACGGAGCCAGATAGATCGGAAACGACGCCAGCGTCGAGGCCAGATGAAACAGCAGCACCAAACCGTAGGTGTAGGTCTTGAACAGTCCCGCCAGAAACGCCAGCAGGACGCTCAGTTCGATGGCGCCGATCGCATAGACGCTGCCCTTGCCGAGCGCGCCGAGCCCGAAGAAATGCTGACCCACCGCCGAAGCGTGCTCCGGGCGCACGAACTTGTCGAACACCCAGAAGATGAACATGATGAAAATGCCGACGCGCAGCACCAGCAACGCCAGCGGAAGTTTTTGCTCTCGGTTCATGACCCCGTCTCCTCTGCTGTCGAAGCCATCGATGCGAATGCAGGCCGCACGCACAGACGTTACCACGAGGCCGCCGCCTGGAGTAAAACCGCGCCCGGATGCAAGCGCTGATTTTGATGTTATCGGTCACCCCGATCGCTGTCCAGCCCGCCTGAATCCAGGGAGGTCGCGGCGACGTTTTCAACCCAGGCCGGCATCGAGCAGCGCCCGGCGTGCCCACGGCGGCGCCAGCCAGCGATAGCGCCAGCGGTTCTGCCGCGCCCACTGCGAAATTTCGTCGCCGAGGATCCAGCCGGCGACATCCAGCACCTCCTGCTGCCGGCACAACAGCGGCACGCGGCTGCGGAGCCATGGCGGAACGCCGTGCTGCTGGAATACCGTCTTCAGGCTGCGCCCGTGTCCGCCGACACGCAGCCGCACGCCGCTGACCGCGAAGCGCACCGTCAGCGGCTGCGGTGGAGCGTCGGCGGCGGCCAGTTCGCCAAAACCGTCGGCCAACCGGCAACGCGCATCTTCCGACCAGCTCGCACTCCAGTCCTCCGGCGGCGACGGCAGCACCGGCATCGCAAACAGTCGCTGTCGGTAGCGGCGCAGCTCGTACCCGCCGACCCGCAGCCTCGGTTGCGCATCGGCGCGCGCGCCGATCATCTCAGCCTGAATGCGGGCCAACGTCGCTGCATTCGGTGCCGGCTGACCATGGAGCTTGAACCATGCCCGCAGCAGCCACGGACGCAGCGCCAATGGTTGCGCGGCGAAAGCCTGCAGATTCAGCACTGCATGTTCGTCGATGACGGTCTGCAGCCGTTCGGCCAGCAACAATTGCAGCGCGTGCTGCTGATCGCCGCAGTGCCGCGCGCCGCGTGCCAGCGCCGCGTCCACGCACGGGAAACGCTCGGCCAGCAGCGGCATGATGCGGCGGCGCAGCCAGACGCGGGTGTAACGCAGATCGCCATTGTGCGGATCCTCGATCCAGCGCAGGCGATGGGATTCGGCGTAGACGCGAAGTTCCTCACGGCTGCAGTCGAGCAGCGGGCGCCAAAGCCAGCCGGGCGCGAATTCGGACACAGACCCGATGCCGGCCAGCCCGTCGGGCCCGGCGCCGCGCAGCAGTCGCAGCAGCACCGTCTCGGCCTGATCGTCGCGGTGATGCGCGGTGACCAACACCTCGCCGGGCGCGAGCAGGCCGCGCAAGGCCGCGTAGCGCTGCCGCCGCGCCGCGCCTTCCGGCCCGGCCGGATCGCGCGCATCGATATGCACCCGCAGCGGTGCGCAGGGCACGCCGAGGTCGGCGCAAAATGCCGTGCAGTGTGCCGCCCAGCTTTCGGCCTGCGGCTGCAGGCCGTGATGCACGTGCGCCGCGCGTACCTCGGCAACGCCGGCGGCGACCAGGGCGTGCAGCAGTACCGTGGAATCCAGCCCGCCGCTGAAAGCGACCAGCAGACGACCACCGAGCGGCGGCGGCAATCGCTGGAACAGCTGTGCGAGCGGATTCATGCCGGCAGTCTATGGCGCGACCTCGTTGCGCGGCAGCAACGCGATCACCCGACGGTGATTTCCTCGTAAACGCCGTAGCTCATCAGCCGCCGGTAGCGGTCGGCCAGCAACTGGGCCGGTGGCTGGCGGCACAAGCGGTCGAGGACTTCGAGCAGGCGTTGCTTGAGCGTCGCCGTCATCGCCTGCGGATCGCGGTGCGCACCACCGGGCGGTTCGGGGACCACTTCGTCGATCAGCTTCATCTGCAACAGGTCGGTCGCGGTGATTTTCATCGCTTCGGCTGCTTCCTTGGCACGATCGGCTTTCTTGAACAGAATCGACGCACAGCCCTCCGGCGAGATCACCGAGTAGATCGCGTACTGCAGCATCATCACGTGATCGGCGACGCCGATCGCCAGCGCGCCGCCGGAACCGCCCTCGCCGACCACCGCGGCGACCACCGGCGTGCGCAGCCGCGCCAGTTCGAACAGATTGCGTGCGATCGCCTCGGATTGGTTGCGTTCCTCGGCGGAAATGCCGGCATAGGCGCCGGCGGTGTCGATCAGGCTGATCACCGGCAGATGGAATTTCTCCGCCAGTTGCATGATGCGCAAAACCTTGCGGTAACCCTCCGGCCGCGGTGAGCCGAAGTTGCGGTAGATGCGTTCCTTGGTATCGCGGCCCTTTTGCTGCCCCACCACGACAAGCGGACGTCCATCGAACCGGGCGACGCCGCAAACCAACGCCGGATCATCGGCGAAATGCCGATCGCCGTGCAGTTCCTCCCAGTCGCTGAACATCGCGCCGATGTAGTCAAGCGCATAGGGCCGGTTGGGGTGGCGCGCGAGCTGGGTGATCTGCCACGACGTCAGCTTGGCGTAAATCTGCCGGGTCATTTCGCTGACCCGGGTTTCCAGATGCGCGATCTCCGCAGCCAGGTTGACCTCACTGCGGTCGGTGACGAAGCGCAGCTCGTCGATTTTCTTCTGCAGATCGGCGATCGGCTGCTCGAAATCCAGGTATTGCATGTTCATCGACGGGAATCATGCCTGAAGCGGAACCCGGCCAGGCGATACGTGGCCGGCATCACCCGGTCAACCCCGGGTCGCAGCCTGTGCTTTCGCTGCGCCGGCGTCGAGCCATCACGCAACCGCAGATCGCCGATACCCCGATCATCGGTAACCGCAGTCCGATTCGGGACAGCACCGGCGTCCGCCGGCCCGCCGGCGATCGGTTGCTCGAAATCCAGGTCCCTGCGGTTCACGTCTGTCACTGCCCCGCTGCTGGCGGCGCACGCCGCGCCGGCGCTTCTGCCTGCGGATTATACGGACCGCTGTCGCCGCAGCCCGCGCAACGCACGCTTCACTCGCCTGCGACCTCCGCTGCGGCGCGCGCCGATGGTTGCGCCTGCCAGCGCCGTAGCCGCAGCTGCACTGCGTCGGCCCCGAGCAGACGGCGCAAGCCGGCCAGCAGCGTCGCATCAGGCCGTACCCGCCAGTCCCCGGGCAACTGCAGCCGAGCGGCGGCGCTGCCGTTGACGTAATCGATCAACACCGGCACCCCGCCTTCATCACGCCAGACGCCGAGTTGATCGGCGATCGCCGGCACCGCATCGAATCCGCTCTGCAACCGCAGCAGCAACGCCTGCGCCTGGCGCTGTTGCAGTTGGGCCAAATCGAAGAATTGCCGGGCGTAAAGCCGGTATTCGGCATCACGGCCTTCACGCCGCACCAACGCCAACTCGCCGCTGGCGAAGACCAGGCGATCCTTGCCCAACTGGTCGCCGTAAGCCCGGAACTGCTCGAAATCGATCCAGCACACCAGTTGCGCGCTGCGGTCATCCAGCGTCAGCAAGCGACCCGGGCGCTCGCCGCCGACGCTGCGCACATCGGCCAGCCAGGCGCCGACCAGCACCGTGGTGCGATGGCGCCGACCGGCGTCCGTCTCACCGCAGTAACGCTGGATCGCCTCCTTCAGCGTCGGCGCCGAACACACCGCAGCGATCAGCGCGCGGCAGCTCTCGATCGGATGCCCCGACAGATAATGGCCGAGCACCTCTTTTTCTCTCGCCAGCCTGATCTCTTCGGGCCACTCGGGCTCGCCGACCGCCTCCACCC
>JAGWMX010000102.1 GCA_028871525.1 Gammaproteobacteria bacterium | reverse complement strand
CGACGCCGAGAGTCTGAACCGCGCGCTGGATGCGCCGATCTCTGGCCCCCACGCCCTGCGCGATCACGCCATCGTCGAACTGTTCTATTCCTCGGGTCTGCGGCTGGCGGAGCTGGCGCAACTGGACGCTGCTTCGGCGCGCCAGGCGCTGAGCGATGGCGAACTGCGGGTGCTCGGTAAAGGCGGCAAGCAGCGCATCGTGCCGGTCGGCGCCAAAGCGCGCGCAGCCCTGGCGGCGTGGCTGGCACAGCGCGGCGGCGGCGAAGGACCGCTGTTTCCCGGTGCCGGCGGCCGTGCGTTGTCGCATCGGGCGATCCAGCAGCGCGTCGCCGCCTGGGCACGCGCGGCAGAGCTGCCGGAACATCTGCATCCGCACCGGCTGCGCCACAGCTTCGCCACGCATCTGCTGGAAGCCAGCGGCGACCTGCGCGCGGTACAGGAATTGCTCGGTCACGCCAGCCTGGCGACGACACAGATTTATACTCAACTCGATTGGGCGCACTTGAGCCGTGTCTACGATGTCGCGCACCCGCGTGCGCGAAAACCAGCCACGCCGCGGCGGCCTGAGTGAGCGCCGCGCAGGCTTGAAAAGCCTGATCCTGCGCCCCATTTTGTGCAGTCCAACCCCAGGATCCTTAAGCGATGCAGCAGTTCGAAGGCACCACGATTCTGTGCGTGCGCCGCGACGCCACCGTCGCGCTCGGCGGCGACGGCCAAGTGTCGATGGGCAATACCCGCGTCAAGGGTAATGCTCGAAAAGTGCGGCGGCTATATGGCGATGCTGTGATCGCCGGTTTCGCCGGCGGCACCGCGGATGCATTCACGCTGTTCGAACGTTTCGAGGGCAAGCTCGAGAAACATTCTGGTAATCTGACCCGTGCGGCCGTGGAGATCGCCAAGGACTGGCGCACCGATCGTTTCCTGCGCCGGCTGGAAGCGCTATTGCTGGTGGCCGACGCCAGCACTTCGCTGATGATCTCCGGCAACGGCGACGTCATGGAGCCGGAAGCCGGGATCATCGCTATCGGTTCCGGCGGACCTTACGCGCAGGCCGCTGCGCGCGCACTACTGGAGAACACCGAGCTACCTGCCCGCGACATCTGCGAGCACGCGTTGCACATCGCCGCCGATATCTGCATCTACACCAATCACCAGTTGACGCTGGAGACGCTCGGCAACTGACGACCACCGGCGCCGGTCCAACTTTACGAAGACTATTCCGATGCCTTACGACACCATGAACGACGCTGCCCCCGCCCCCGCCCCTGCCGCTGCGCCGGTGATGACGCCGCGCGAGATCGTTGCCGAGCTGGACCACCACATCGTCGGCCAGCAGGCGGCCAAACGCGCGGTGGCGCTGGCGCTGCGCAACCGCTGGCGACGGATGCAGACGCCAGAACCGCTGCGCTCGGAGATCACCCCCAAGAACATCCTGATGATTGGCCCCACCGGCGTCGGCAAAACCGAGATCGCCCGCCGCCTGGCCAAGCTCGCCGACGCGCCGTTCGTCAAGATCGAAGCGACCAAATTTACCGAGGTCGGCTACGTCGGACGCGACGTCGACTCGATTATCCGCGAGCTGGCCGACGCGGCGGTCAAGCTGGAACGCGAGAAAGCCATCGAGCGCGTGCGCACGCAGGCTGAAGCCGCCGCTGAGGAGCGCGTGCTCGACGCCCTGGTGCCGCCGCCGCGCGACTTCGGCGAAACCGGCACCCAGCGCGAATCCGAAAACAACGCTGCCCGCCAGGTGTTTCGCAAACGCCTGCGCGAGGGCAAGCTCGACGACACCGAGATCGAGATCAAACTCACCGCGATGCCGGCGCAGATGCAGATCGTCGGTCCACCGGGCATGGAAGAGATGACCAGCCAGCTGCAGAACATGTTCAAGAGCCTCGGTCAGAGCCAGCCGAAAACCCGCAAGCTGAAGGTGCGCGAAGCGATGAAGCTGCTGATCGAGGAGGAAGCGGCCAAGCGCATCGACGAGGACGCCGTGCGCACGACGGCGCTGACCGCGGTGGAGAACAACGGGATCGTCTTCATCGACGAAATCGACAAGGTGTGCAGGCGCAGCGAGACCATCGGCGCCGACGTCTCGCGTGAAGGTGTGCAGCGCGATCTGCTGCCGCTGATCGAAGGTTGCACCATCTCGACCAAATACGGCACGGTGAAGACCGACCACATCCTGTTCATCGCCTCCGGCGCATTCCACATGGCCAAACCGTCGGACCTGATCCCCGAATTGCAGGGGCGGCTGCCGATCCGCGTCGAACTCGACGCGCTGCAAGCGGCCGACTTCGAGCGAATCCTCACTGAACCGACACACTCTCTGACCGAACAGTACCGGGCTCTGCTGGCCACCGAGGGCGTGAGCGTCGAGTTTCCGCCGGATGGCGTCAAGCGCGTCGCCGAAATCGCCTGGCAGGTCAACGAGCGCACCGAAAACATCGGTGCGCGGCGTCTGCACACGGTGATGGAGCGGTTGCTGGAAGATGTCGCCTTCACTGCGCCGGACAGCGCCGTCAGGTTGCTGATCGTCGACGCCAATTACGTCGGCCAGCGGCTGAACGCACTGGTGGCCGACGAGGACTTGAGCCGCTACATCCTGTGAACGCGCCGACGCCCGCCCCGCGCAAGGTGCTGCTGCACCGCCGCTCGCGTGAACTTGAGCTGACCTGGCCCGACGGCCACAGCGATCGCCTGCCCTGCGAATACCTGCGCGTGTACTCGCCGTCGGCCGAAGTGCGCGGTCACGGCGGCGGCGAACCTGCACTGGTGCCCGGCAAGCGCGAGGTCAACGTATCGAGCATCGAGCCGATCGGCGCCTATGCGCTGCGTCTGGTGTTCGACGACGGCCACGACAGCGGTCTGTACTCCTGGCCGTTGCTGCATGATCTCGCCGAGTGCCGGCCGCAGTATTGGTCGCGGTACCTGCAGCGTCTGGCGGAACAGGGCATGAGCCGCGATTCCGACGTCGTCAAGCTCTCCGCACTGCCGAAAAAATTCGCGCCACCGCGCTAGTCTGCTGCGGTCGCGATGCGGTGCGGCCGGCGGTCGCCACCGTAAATCTCGTCAGGCGTTCAGGGACAAGCTGCGTTCGGGCGCGCCATCGTCCGGGTGCGAGCGCGACGGGCCGGTTCAGGCGGCCTGCTTGTCCTTGGCATAAGGATCGTCAACGCCGAGACGTTTGTGCATGATCGGGCTGGTGGTGGTGTACTGAAGATGCACTTTTTCGCCAGGATTCAGCCGCGCCTTGATCGCGAAAGCGGCTAGCGCCGCTTCATGGAAGCCGGACAAGATCAACTTCTTCTTGCCTGGATAGGCGCAGATATCGCCGATCGCGTAGATGCCCGGGGTGGTGGTTTCAAATGTGCTCATGTCGACCTTGATCTGGTGTTTGTGCAACGCCAACCCCCAGTCCGCGATCGGACCAAGCTTCGGATGCAAGCCGAAGAACACCAGCAGTTGATCGAGGTCCAGACGTCGCGTGACGCCGTCGCCGCCGGTAACGCGGACCTGCGCCAGACTGCCGTCGGCGCGCTCTTCGATACCGGTAATCTGACCGACCAGGAATTGCATCTGGTAGTCGTTGCACAGTTCCTGCATTTTTCGCACCGACGCCGTCTGTGCGCGGAACTTGTCGGAGCGATGAATCAACGTCACGCTGTCGGCAATCCCGACCAGATTCAGAGCCCAGTCCAGCGCGGAATCGCCGCCGCCGAGCACGACGACGTTCTTGCCCTGGTGCGCCTGCGGATCGCGTACGCGGTAGAACACGTCGCGATCAACGTGGGCGGCCACGCCCGCCACGTTCAATTCCACCGGTTGGAACGCACCGACACCGCCGGCGACGATCACGCTGCGGGCCAGAAGCTCCGTCCCCCGACTGGTTCTCACCGTGAAATGGCCGTTCGGCCGCGGTGTCACTTCGGTGACCTGCTGGCCGAGATGGAATCTCGGTGAGAACGGGGCGATCTGCTGCAGCAGCCGGTCGATCAACTCCTGTGCACCGCACACCGGCAGCGCCGGAATGTCGTAGATCGGCTTGTCGGGATACAACTCGGTGCACTGACCGCCCGGTTTGTCGAGCGAATCCACGATGTGCGCCGAGATCCCCAGCAGCCCCAGTTCGAAAACCTGAAACAGCCCACAGGGTCCGGCGCCGACGATGGCAGTGTCCGTATGCAGAGTCATGAGCGCGGTCCGCAAGCAATGAAAAACGCCGCGCAGAGTGCAGCGCCGGCGCAGTATACGCAAGATCACCGTACAACTCGTTCTAAGCATAGAGCGCGTCGGCGCCGCATCAGGTCATCTGGGATAATCGGCCGGGCGGGTGCCGCAAGACCGGGATGCAACCGATGAAACAGGGCGACAATGGCTACACCGACTTCGGTTTCCAGCGCGTACCGCGGGCCGAGAAGGCGCACCGTGTCGGCGCCGTGTTTTCCTCGGTGGCCGGCAAATACGACCTGATGAACGACCTGATGTCACTGGGCATCCACCGGCTGTGGAAACGCTTTGCCGTCGATCTGGCGGCGGCGATACCCGGCGAGCGGCTGCTGGACCTGGCCGGCGGCACCGGCGATCTGGCGCGCGCGCTGCGCACCCGTGTCGGCGAGCGTGGCCTGGTGGTGCTGTCCGACATCAACGCCGAGATGCTCGGCGAAGGTCGCCGCCGGCTGGCTGACGCAGGTTATCTGGATATTCCGCCGGTGCGCGCCGACGCTCAGCGCCTGCCGTTCGCCGATACCAGCTTCGATTGCATCACCATCGGTTTCGGCCTGCGCAACGTCACCGACAAATCTGCTGCGCTGTACTCGATGCACCGCGCGCTCAAGCCGGGCGGCCGCGCACTGGTGCTGGAGTTCTCCAAGCCGCTGGCCCAGCCGCTGGCCAAACTCTACGACCGCTATTCGTTCACGGTGCTGCCGCTGCTCGGCCGGCTGGTGGCCCGCGACGAAGCCAGCTACCGCTATCTGGCCGAATCCATCCGCATGCACCCAGACCAGGCAACGCTGAAAAAAATGATGGAGGACGCCGGCTTCGACCGCGTGCAGGTTTACAACCTCGCCGGCGGCATCGTCGCCGTACATCGCGGCTGGCGCCTGCAGTGAACGCATCCGTTGCTGCGCCGGCGTTGCTGTGCGCCGGCCTGGAAGTATCGCTGAACCGGCTGCTGCAACACGAGCCGGCGGCGCTTGAGGAAATCGCCGCTCTGGCAGGCAAGCGGCTGAGCTTGACGCTGGCCGGCCCCGAATGGACGCTTTGGCTCGAACCGCACCACACCGGCGTCCGGGTATTGCCGGGCGAGTCCGCGGACGCGGACGTACGCCTGCGGGCGCCGACGCCGCTGCTGCTGGGTACAACGCTGTCGACCCTTCGCGGCGCAACCGGCCTGCCGGCCGGACTTTCGGTGGAGGGCGATATCGAGCTGCTGCAGCACTTCAACCGCGCCCTGGCCACGGCCGGCTTCGAGCCGGAAGAGTGGCTGTCGGCCGCTTTTGGCGAAACCGCCGCACACCGCCTCGGCGAACTCGGCCGCAGGCTCTTCGACTGGGCCCGCGGCGGCGGCGCAACGCTGGCCTACAGCGCCGCGGAGTACTTACGCGAAGAAACCGGCGATCTGGCACGCGCCGCCGATGTCGTCGAGTGGAGCGACGCCGTCGACGCGCTGTGCGAAGCGGTGGACCGCAGCGCCGCACGTATCGAGCACCTGGAGTCGATTCAAGGGTCAACGCCGTGAGAATGGCCCAGCTCAGCCGCCTGTGGCAGATCGCACGGGTCGTGCACCGCTACCGACTGCGCGACATCGTCGGCCGGCAACCGTCGCGCGATCCGCGGCCGCGCGGCGAGCGGCTGCGGCTGGCGCTGGAGGAACTGGGCCCGGTGTTCATCAAGTTCGGGCAGGCGCTGTCCACGCGGCCTGACATTCTGCCCGCGGACATCGCCGACGAGCTGGCGAAACTGCAGGACCGTGTACCGCCGTTTCCCGGCGATCAGGCGGTGACGGCGATCGAAACCGCGCTCGGCAGACCGATCGGCCGACTGTTCGCACAGTTCGATCCGCAACCGCTGGCCTCGGCTTCGATCGCCCAGGTTCATGCCGCTCGGCTGCACGCCGAAGGCGTGCCGGACGGACTGCAACATCAGGTCGCCGGACAGGACCGCGAATCCGCCACGCCGCCGCCGCTCGGCCCAGGCCCCGAAGTCGTGGTCAAAGTGCTGCGACCCGGCGTGCACCAACGGGTCGAGCGCGATATCGCGCTGCTGCGCGCGCTGGCCGAGTTCGCGCAGCGTTTCGTACCTGCGGCCCGGCGGCTACGGCCGCGCGAGGTGATGGCCGAATACGAGCGGGTGATCACCGACGAACTGGACCTGATGCGCGAGGGCGCCAACTGCGCGCAGTTGCGCCGCAACTGGCTCGGCAGTGAACTGATCTACCACCCGATCGTATTCTGGGACTATACCCGGCCGCGGGTGCTGACGCTGGAGCGCATACACGGCATCTCGATCCGCGAAATCGACGACCTGCGCGCCGGTGGCGTCAATTTCCAGGTGCTGGCCGAACGCGGCGTGGAAATCTTCTTCAAACAGGTGTTCCGCGATAATTTTTTCCACGCCGACATGCACCCCGGCAACATCTTCGTCGATGTCAGCCAGCCTGCGCGACCGAGCTATTTGGCGGTGGATTTCGGCATCGTCGGCAGCCTGTCGGACGCCGATCAGCGCTATTTGGCGGAAAACTTCCTGGCGTTTTTCAACCGTGATTACAAGCGCGTGGCCGAGTTGCACGTGGCCTCCGGCTGGATCCCGCAGGTCACCCGGGTACAGGAGTTCGAGTCGGCGATCCGCACCGCCTGCGAGCCGATCTTCGAACGGCCGCTGAAAGACATCAGTTTCGGTTTCTTCCTGCTGCGGCTGTTTCAGATCGCACGCCGCTTCGACTATCAGGTGCAGCCTCAGCTGGTGCTGTTGCAGAAGACGCTGTTGACCGTCGAAGGCCTCGGACGCCAGCTCTATCCGGAGCTGGACCTGTGGAAAACGGCCAAGCCGATCATGGAGGAGTGGATGCGCGCGCGCCTCGGTCCACCGGCACTGCTGACGCGGATGCGCTCGCAGCTGCCGCTGCTGGTGGAATTGCTGCCGCAACTCGGCGAGCAAATTCTGCGGCGGCTGGAGCGCGGCGGCGCACCCGCGGCGCTGGACGGCAGCGGGCTCGAGGCGTTGCGCCGTGAAATTCGTTACACCGGCCGCCGGCTGGCGTGGATGATCGCCGGCGCGACGTTCTGGATCGGCGCCGCACTGATGTTCGGCTTCTACGCCGTCGGCGGCCATGTCAATGCGGCGTGGACGGCGACCACCGGCGGGCTCGGGCTGCTCGGCGCCGGCTGCTGGCTGCTGGCTGCGCGGGCACGACACTGACCAGAATATCCGGTCACGCCCGGTTGCGACGCCTGCCCCACTGCACCAAGGCTTCAGGAAACTGCGTGATCTCAGGCCGCCGCGCGCATCTCGGCCAGTCCTGCCTCCCAGGTCATCGCACCCTGGTATCCCAGCTCGCTTCGCGCTTTGTCGTCCACCACCGTGACCTCGTGGGCAGTCAGCGCCAACGCGGTGCGGGTGATCGGCGGTGCGTCGGAAAATCCCGGTAGCCGCCAGAGCCACTGGCCGCCGGTGGCGATGGTGATCGCCAGCGCGCGCGGCAGGTTCCGGTCGCCGATCGAAACATCCTGCGTGGCGAGCAGCCGCGTGATCAGTTCCCGCCAGACCCGCGGCGGTCCGTCGGTAACAAAATATATCTCGCCGCCGTGGCCGTTTTCGAGCGCCCGGGACAGGCCCTCGCAAGCGTTTTCGACGTGACACGACGAACTCAGGTACTCGCCGCCGTCGATCCACGCGAAGCGTCCGGTAAGG
>JAGWMX010000101.1 GCA_028871525.1 Gammaproteobacteria bacterium | reverse complement strand
CAGGCCCGACGAGCGGACCTCCTCGGCCCGCTCCCGGGCCTTGTTCGAAAGACGCAACTCGGTTTGGCGCATGGCAACACCCTCCGCAGAGACAGGAAGATGATGTCATTATATTAATGTTCTGTTATTTATGTGTTGTACTACTAGTGTCCTGTCTCAGGAGTTCCTTGATGAAATTGCTGAGAATTTTTCGTGGCTGGCAAGGCGCGCCGACGAGGCATATCGGCCATATGGCGAGGAGGCGCAACGCCGCCAGGCGCGAAAAAGACCGGCGAGTTCGCATGCGAATTTCCGACTCAGGGCACTAGCCCTGAAGCCCGGCCACAGACGTCATCGATGCTCTTGAATCCGGACCACATTTGACGGCGGATGGGAACTCTGACGCCGGTTAGCACTCAAACCGGACGAGTGCTAGACTAGCAATTTGGGAGTGAGCGCCGATGACAGCCAGTGTCCTGACTCTGCGAGCGTCAAACCTGCCGTCGCCAGCCGGTGGCAGCATGGACGCCTATGTCCGCAGCATCAGCCAGATTCCGCTGCTGTCGGCGAGCGAGGAGACGCAGCTGGCGCGCCGGTTGCGCGATGAAGACGACCTTGAAGCCGCGCAGCGGCTGGTGTTGTCGAATCTGCGTTTCGTCGTGCACATCGCGCGCGGCTATCTCGGCTACGGTCTGCCGTTGGGCGATCTGGTGCAGGAAGGCAACATCGGCCTGATGAAGGCGGTCAAACGCTTTGATCCGGAGATCGGCGTGCGGCTGATCTCGTTCGCGGTGCACTGGATCAAGGCCGAGATTCACGAATTCATCCTGCGCAATTGGCGCATCGTCAGGATCGCCACGACCAAGGCCCAGCGCAAGCTGTTTTTCAACCTGCGCCGTTCGAAGACCCGTCTGGGCTGGATGCATCGCGGCGAAATCGAAGCGGTGGCACGCGATCTGAACGTCAAACCGGAGGACGTGCTGCAAATGGAGGCGCGGCTCGGCGGCCGCGACGTCTCGTTTTCGACTTCGCCGGCGGACGACGCGGACGAAGGTTTCGCGCCCGAGGACTATCTGGCCGACGACAACGATCCGGGTGCGGCGTTGGAGCGGGCCGATTGGCAGCAGCATGTCGAAAGCAGGATGCAGCGCGCGCTGGAACATCTCGACGATCGCTCGCGCGATATCCTGCAGCGGCGCTGGCTCAGCCCGGACAGCAAGGCGGGTCTGCAGGCGCTGGGCGACGAATACGGCGTCTCGGCCGAGCGCGTCCGCCAGATCGAAGCGGCGGCGATGAAGAAACTGCGCAAGCTGATCGAAGGGCAGGCGCCGCCGGCGCTGGCCGCCGGTGCCGCGGCTCCAAGCGTCTGATCACGGCCTTGAGCGCGCGGGTCAGCGCTCAGCGCGGTCGTAAAGCCAGATTTGATCCTGCGCGGCGGCGTCGATCGCCGCCTCGACCTGCGTCAGCAGCCCGGGAGTCGTCGGACAGCCGGTGTAGTGACGGATCTGACGTTCACGACCGTCCAGGTTGACTTTCAGCACGATTGTCGCGCCATCGCTCGACCATGGGCCACAGGCTTGACGGCCGGGCAGGTAGTTGGTCGCCAGCTGTGCGAATTCCACCGAGTCGAGCAGCCGCCACAGCCGTATCAGCGCCGCATTCTCGGCGACGCCGTGGCGTTTTCCGGTGGATGCGACGTGGGCGTAGCCGCGGTAGTCCACGTTCCCCGGTGCGGCGATGCGCACGTCGTAGGCCGGGCAGGAGCCGAAGCAGCCGTAGCGCCGCATCGCGACGCTGCCGATGCGCGGCGGTGGCGCGACGCTCGGCGCCGCTGGTGCCGGAGGCGTCGTTGCCGCAGGGTGCAGGCCACAGCCTGCCAGCCCCAGGCTGCCGCTCGACAGGATCAACGACAGCAAGAACGGGCGCGGAACCCGGCGCCGCAGCCAGGTTCCGCGCCCGGCCGCCTCAGCGGTGATCGCCGTTCCGCGGTTTGCGCCGGCGCAATGCCGCCGCGGCCGCCAGCGGCAGCAGCAGGCCGAACCCGGCTGCGCCGCCGGATTTGTTGGCGGTGACGTTGACCGAGTCGGTGGCGTTGTTGACGCCGTTGTTGACGGTCAGCGTGAAGCCGTAGGTGCCGGCTTGCGTGGCGGTAAAGGTGGGCTTGGCGGTGTCGGCGCCACTGAGCGTGACCTTGGGGCCGGCGGTCTGCACCCACGAGAACACCAGCGGGCGCTGGGTCGGATCGGCCGAGGCGCTGCCGTCGAGAGTCACGGCGCTACCGGCACGCAGGCTCTGGTCTGCGCCGGCGTTGGCCACCGGCATCAGGTTGGCGCAGGCGCCGCCATCCGCCACCGTCTTGCTGAACGGCTGGTTGGTGACGCCGGAGACGGCGATGTTGTCCACCACCCAGCCGAAATCGCCGACGGCTGCGTCGGAACCGACGCGGAAACGCAGCAGCACTTTCTGGCTCGCCAGCCTGATGCCGAAATCCACCACCACATGTTCGAGCTGGGTGGTGGTCGGCTCGTTGGTGAACACGAACGCCGGCGGCACCTCGGCTTCGGTCTGCGCGCCCGGGTTGAACACCAGCGCCCGGCCGTTATAGCCGGTGCCCTGCGTCACCGTTGCGCCGATCGCGGTGAACGCATCCCGCCAGGTCCGGCCGCCGTCGGTGGAGACCTCCAGCACGCCGCCGTCGAAGCCGAGGAAACTGCCGTCGGGAAACTGGCCGGAGGTCTCGAAGCTGAAAAAGTGATCGAAGGCCAGCGTGAAGTCACTGGTGCCGACGTCGAATTCCGGCGTCACCAGGCGGATGTCGCTGGCGAAGCCGTTGTCGGGTCCGAACCAGAGGTTGCCGGTGGAAAACAGACTCGAGCCGTCGGCGACGCTCCAGCCCGAGGCGTCGTCCGGATCCAGCGTCCAGTCGTGGGAATTGGCCAGCAGATCCTCGACATCGTCGCTGGTGGCGCTCGGGGTCTCGTTGTAGTCGACATGGATCTGGGTCTGGCTGCCACTGGCGATGACGCCGTTTTCCTGTGACGTGGCGTTGGGGAAAGCGACGCTCAGCGTCAACAGCTGGGCCTGAGTCGCCTGCGTGATCTGCACCAGCGTACTGATCGTCGTTGTGCCGCCGGCTGCAATCGCCGGGACCGGGACGGTGGCCGGGGTGAAGCGTGTCGAGCCGTCACTGGAGAACGCGGCGCTGACTGCGCCGGCGGCGAGAGCCTGGTTACCGTTGTTGGTGATGGTCAGCGTCAGTTTGGCGACGTCGCCGACGTCGAGGATGCCGTCGCCGTCGCAATCGCTGCCGGTAACGCCGGTGTCGGCGTCGGCCAGGCTTAAGCTGCCGTCGGTGACCTCGATGCCGGCGGCCTGGGCGATGAAGCTTTCGACCGCGCCATGGTTGCCGGGGTCGTTGCGATCCGGCGCGATCGCGCCGGCGCCGAGGCCGCGCTTGGCGAAAGCCTGGGTGAAATCGGCGTAGTCGCCGGCGTCGGTGGCCTTGACCGCGGCCAGGATGCCGTCGCGGGCTTCGACGAAGGTCGGGTTGTCCGGCGTCATCATCAGGCCCTGGATGACGTAGTCGGCCATCCGGCTCTTGGCCTGGTCGAAGCTGTAGCGACCGTCGTTGAGCAGGCTGGCGTAAGCCTCCCACAGCATTTCCGCCCACACCTCGCCGGTGTTGTGCACTTCCGAGTTGTCGGCGCCGTCGGCGCCGAAGGCCACCGGCGGTCCGGCCGGCAGCGGCACGCCGTCTTGGATGTCCTTGAACGTCAGCGGGTTGATGGTCATATCCGTCGAGTACGGATAGCGCCGGATGCCGAAATACGGGTTGAACAAGACGTAATTCGACAGTGCGTAGACGCCTTGGAACCGGTCGTTGCCGGGCACGTTCACGTCGTCGGCGCGAACCGTCTGCAGCAGCGCGTCGAAGTCGCTCCAGCCCTCGCCCATGCCGCCGCCCTGCTGGTTGCCGAGGCCGAAGCCGTCGCCGACCAGGCGGTTGCTGATGTAGTGGAAGAACTCGTGGGCGATGATCTGGTTGTCCATGGTGCCGTCTTCGTCGGCACCCTTGGTCAGCTTCATCTCCAGCGACACGGCGCCGGCGGCCAGCGCCTGCTTGAGCCGGTCGCCGTCCTGGTTGGACGCCATCATCGCCGGGATGGTGATGTTGCCGCCGGTGCCGTCGTCGGCCATGACGATGGTATCGGTGCCGCCGTCGTTGTTGGCGATCAGCACGCCGATCGCGCCGGCGCTCTGCGCGGTGCGCGTCTTGGTGACGAAGGTACAGGCGCCGCGGTCGATCAGCGCGATCTTGCCGGCCAGCGCCGAGGCGTTGGTCGCGCCTTGGCAGCCGTCGTTCGTCCCGTCGCTGTCGGTTTCCAGCACCAGGGCACCGGTGACGTCGTAGCTGCCGGGACCGAACGCCGCATAGCCGAACGGCAACGGACCGATCGCCGACGGATTCGTGATCGTCAGGGCGCCGGTAACGAGACCGTCCCACAGGAACATGCGTTGGGTCGGGCTCATACCGTCCGGCGGCGTGCTCATGTTGGCGTTGTTGCGCCCGCTGCCGTCCTGGGCCTGCGCCAGAATCGGATCGCCCTCCTTTCCGCCGCGACCGAAGTTGCTCTGCTGGGCATTGCCGGCGGCCTCGTCCATGCCGTGCACATACCAGAAATCGTGCAGCCAGTTGTCGACGTAGAACTGGTTGACGATCGCCGCCTGCTGCTGCGCCGTCGTCTGCGGATCGCTGTCGATGGCGTATGGATAGTCGAAAGTGCCGGCGCTGCTGATCGCCCCCATCACGTCGCCGTTTCCGGGCTGGAAGCCATCCACGCCGTCGGGATTCAGAAAGTCGACGACGTTGTTGCCCGCGGTGGTCGTCGCTCCGCTCGGCAGCCACGGGTCACCGGCCGCCGGCGATTGCGGAGCGAGCGCGCCGAGCACGTTGATCAGCGTGTTCAGGACCCGCGGCGCCTGCGTGCGCGGATAGTTGCCGGTCGGGCTTGGATTCGGCAGCGGATCGTAGTCGTCGGCGGCGGCGATGCCGATCGGTTCGTCGCTGAACTCATGCGGCGCGCTGCCGGCGGCGAATACGCGGTAGCCGAAGGCGTCTTCGGCGGTCAGGTCGACGCGCCGGAGCACCCGGCCGTCGTCGGCGGCGACCAGGTAGCCGTACATGCGCGTGGTGCCGCGGTCGATGGTCTGTCCATGCACCACCACCTGCCAGACGGGCAGATAGCGGCCGTCCAAATAGTACAGACCTTTGCGCGCGGCCTGCTGTCCGACCGGGTGGAAATCGCTGCCGCTGGCGGCCGGGCGATACAGGGCCAGATCGCTGGCGCTGCCCGCAACGACGAAGCTGCCGGCGCCGACGGCAGCGGTCACCAACTTGCCGCCCATGTCGGCGAAAGCGCGCGCCAGCGCCTGGGTGGCGCCGAGCGAAAAAGTCGGTGCGGCGGCCGGCGCCAGCGTCGCCGGCGACGGCGCGAAGTAGCCGGACACCGCTACCGGCGCGAGCTTGCGATCCAGCAGTACATTCAACCGCCGGCCGAATACCGGCAACCCGCCGGACATCTGTGCGAAGCGCACGACGATCGGCCCGCGGCCGCGGTCGGCGACGTCGAGCACAAGGGCTCGATCGATGGCGTTGCGATCGACGCGCAGAAGGTTGGAGACGACCGCAAGTGCCGCACGCGCCACCGTCGCCGCCTGTCCGGACGGTTTGGTCACAGTCGCAGCCGCGATGTTGCCGGCGTGTGCAAGCTGCAGCGCCTGCGCGCGCTGCGCGGCGCTGATCCAGACGACGGTGTCGACCCCCATCGTCCGGTCGAGCGCGTTGCCGTCACCGCGTTTGAACGTCAATCGACGTTTGATCTGCGTTGCCAGCAGCGCGGCGCTCGGCCGGGCGGGCGGCAGCTGTTGTTGTGCCCGTTGCAGCAGCGCGCTGCCTTCGGCGTCGAAGTTGACACGCGGCGTGGCGGAAGCGCCGGCGGCGGCCAGCGCGACAGCGATCAATGCGGTGAATGGCTTTTGCATGGTAATCCCCGAATGCACTGGCGCCGCCGGCCGGCGCCTCCCCTTAATTTTTACCCGTTAATTTTTGATTTGCTCCAGACCACGCGGTGCTCAGCCCGCAGCTTGCAACTGACTGTAGCGACAACGTCGGCGTCGATACAACCCTCTGGGTCTCCCGCTGCCCGCGATGATCGACGCCAGCATAGTCAAGGTATATGGCGCCAGGCAAATCATCGGTTGCGGGTGGCGCTGCGGTCGGTGGGCTTCGAGGCGGTAGCCCGTCAGCCGCGCTCGGCGGCGGCCGGGGAGATGGGCTGCGTCGGGACCGGCGTCTGCGGTCCCGGTTCCGGGGTCAGGAAAGCATCGGCCAGGGCCCAGTACACCGCGCGCCGGCACACCAGCTTGGAGGCGCCGAGGGCGATGAAGGCGGTGGCCATGATCGGCAGGATCATGCCGTGGTCGCCGATCATCTCCATGACGATGACCGCTGCCGTCAGCGGCGTCTGCACCACGCCGACGAAGTAGCCGGTCATGCCCAGCAGCACGACGGCGCCGACCGGGGCCGACGGCAGCAGGCGGGCCAGATCCGCGCCGACGCCGGCACCGGCCGACAGCGACGGTGAAAACAATCCGCCGGGAATGCCGCTGATGTAGGAAAAAAACGTCGCCGCGATCTTGGCGATCGGAAACAGCGGACCGGCGGCGTCAGGATTGCCGTGCAGCAGTTCGCGCGCCTGGTCGTAGCCGGTGCCGTAGGTGTTGCCGTGGCTGAGCAGCCCCAGCAACGCGATCCACAGGCCCAGCGCCAGCGTCGTGCGCAGCCCGTGTTCGCGCAGATGGCGTGCGATGCGGCGCTGCCCGGCGATCAGCGCGGTGCTGAACAGGCCGCCCAGCAGGCCGCCGACCACGCCGCACAGCGGCACCGCCAGCCAGTCGTTCCAGGTCACCAGCGTCTCGCTGGTCTGGCCGAAATAGGTGTAATTGCCGAGCATGCCGGTGACGACGATGCCGGTGATCACCACCGCCGTGAGCACGGTGCTGGTCGCGCGCTCCTCGAACGAACGCCCCAGTTCCTCGATCGCGAACACGATGCCGGCGATCGGCGTATTGAACGCGCCAGCGATGCCGGCGGCGCCGCCGGCCAGGATCAGGCTGCGTTCGAGGAAGTGCGGCGGGAAGCGTGCCAGGCGGCCGAAACTGAACAGCAAGCCGGCGCCAACGTGCACGGTAGGCCCCTCGCGGCCGATCGAAGCGCCGGACAACAGTCCGATCACCGTCAGCAGGATCTTGCCGATCGCCAGCCGCAGCGACAGCAGCCGCGCGCGCTGCTTGATGTCGGGCAGCTGCATGGCCGCGATCGCCTGCGGGATGCCGCTGCCCTGGGCGCCGGGGAAAACGCGCTGGGTCAGCCACACGGCCAGCATCAACCCGGCCGGCGTCGCCAGGATGCACCAGTACGGCGAGATCGCGACCAAGTGCGACTGCAGCCTCATCGCCCAGCCGCTGGCCAGCGTGAAGCCGCCGGCGGCCAGGCCGACGATCAGCGCCCCGCTCCAGAATACGAGCCGCGGCTTCCAGCGGCTGAACGCCAGTTGTCGCCGCAGCGGCGCGGTATTTCGCCGCCAATCATCCGGGGTGGGCGGTCGCAGACGTAGCTTCATTGGCCCTATTCTATTGATCCGGCAACATGATGTTTGAACGACGCTGTGCTCCAGCCGACAGCGCCTGCGGTCGATTAAGAGCTTATCCTTGAATAAATCACGCCAGCGTTGCTGCCCCAAATTGCGCCAGGCAAGGCGCGAGGATCGCCGCTTAGTGATTCTAAGTACCTAACTTCATAAATATGAAGACGTATAAATTTGGCACACTTCCATCTCCCATGGCAAAATCGGGAGCCAGGGAGGGAGATGTATGCCAAGAAAATGCCCATTTCGCATCGACTTGTCGGACGCTGAGCGACTGCGACTGCA
>JAGWMX010000013.1 GCA_028871525.1 Gammaproteobacteria bacterium | reverse complement strand
CGGCGCAGTTCCTTCCCCGCTGGTGTCGATCCGTGCGCCCATGCGGCGCAGCGGATCGACGATGCGCCGCATCGGCCGCCGGCTCAGCGACTCGTCACCGGTCAGCGTCGACGCAAATTTCTGCCCCGCCAGCAACCCCGCAAGCAGCCGCATCGAGGTGCCCGAGTTACCCAGATCCAGCGGTTGCAACGGCGCCCGCAAGCCATCGATACCGACCCCACGCACCGTCAATTCGGTCGGACCGCGACGCTTGACCGCCACGCCCATGGCTTCGAAGGCCGCCAGCGTGCGCAGGCAATCCCCGCCGTTCAAGAAGCCGTCGATGGCGCTGTGGCCGTCGGCGAGCGCCGACAGCATCACCGCGCGATGCGAGATCGACTTGTCGCCCGGCGGCCGCAATTCGCCGCGTAGAAACCCGCCCGCTTCGACGACGTAGCGCGGGATCGCCCGGCTCAAGGTTGCGCCCCCGCACTCGTGGAGCGCAGGTAGTGCTCACGCACATTGCGGGCGCGGGAGAAAATCTCAAAGATGCGCGCCGCGTCATCGCGGTCGATTGCGCCGCGCAGCTGCTGCAACGCTTCGACGTATTGATCCACTACCGGCAGCAGCGCATCCCGGTTGGCGCGCACGATGTCGTGCCACATTTTCGGGCTGCTGCTGACAACGCGGGTGAAATCGCGGAAACCGCCGGCGGCGAAGCGAAACAGCTCCTGATGCGTCTGCAGCCGTCCGAGCAAATCCACCAGCGCGTAGGCCAGCACGTGCGGCAGATGGCTGGTCGCCGCGAACACCTGGTCATGGTGCTCCGGACTCATGGTCTCGACCTGCGCGCCGACCGCCTGCCACAACCGGCGCACGCGATCGACGGCATCGGCGTCGGTCTCCTCGGTCGGGGTCAGCACCACACGATGGCCGCGGAACAGGTCGGCGTGCGCCGCGCCGACCCCGCTTTTTTCGGTGCCGGCGACCGGATGTGCCGGCACGAAGCGCCGCAACGCCGTCCCCAGCGCCGGCCGTAACGCCGCCAGCACCGAACGCTTGGTGCTGCCGACGTCAGTGAGCACCGCGGTCTGCATCAGCGCCGGGCGCAGCGCAGCCGCCACGGTGCCGCTCTCCAGCACCGGCACCGCCAGCACCACCACGTCGGCCTCGGTCACCGCCGCCGCCGCGCCGGAGGCCACCTCGTCGACCACTCCGAGCGCCAGCGCCGCCTGCCGCTGACCGGCGTCGGCGTCAAAGCCGATGCAGCGCTCGACGACCTGCGCCTGGCGCAGAGCACGCGCCAACGAACCACCAATCAGCCCCAGGCCGATCACGGCCAAACGCCGCACCGGCGCCATCTGCATCACCGCTCGAGCGCTCGCTTGAGCGCGTCCAGAAAACGCCTGTTGTGCGACGGTAGGCCGATGCTGACGCGCAGGCATTGCAGCAGACCGTACGATTTCATCGGCCGCACGATCACGCCGCTTTCGAGCAAAGCCTGGTGAACCGGCGCGGCATCGCGGCCCAAATCCAGCGTGACGAAATTGGCCTGCGACGGCAGTACTTGCAATCCCAGCGCGCGCAGGTGCTGCGTCATCCGTTCACGTTCGACATCGTTGTTGGCCACGGTGGCTTCGATGTGCGCGACATCGTCGAGCGACGCCTGTGCCGCCACCAGCGCCAGCGTTCCATTGTTGAACGGCTGACGCACGCGGCCGAGCAGATCGGCGACCCGCGGATGGCTGACGCCGTAGCCGACGCGCAGCCCGGCCAGTCCGAAAGCCTTCGAAAACGTGCGGGTCACGGCCAGATTGGGATAACGCAGCAGCAGCGCCGCCGAATCGATCCGCAGCCGCGGGGCTTGAAACTCGTGATACGCCTCATCGAGCACGACGAGCGTACGGGCCGGTACCCGCGCCATGAAACGTTCGAACGCCTCGGCCGACACCCAGGTACCGGTGGGGTTGTTGGGACTGGCCAGAAAAATCAGCGCGACGTCCTCGCGCAGATGCGCGGCAAATTCTTCCAGATTGTCGCCGTACGGCATCTGCGGATGATCCGGCGGCAGCGCCGGGATCACCACCGCCGGCGCATTCTGCGCCGCAGTCACGATCGGATAGACCGCGAAGGCATACTGCGAATACATCGCCGCGCGATCGGGACCCAGGAAAACGCGGGCGTAGAGATCCAGCAGCGTGTTGGAGCCGTTGCACAGCGTGATCGACTCCGGCGTCACACCGTGACGCTCGGCCAGCATGCGCTTGAGCCGAAACGCACCATCATCCGGATACAGCGCGAGATTCGTCGCAACGGCGCGGGCCAGCGCGGTGGCAACCTTGGGGCTAGCACCGAGCGGATTTTCATTGGAGGCCAGCTTCACTGCGTCGGCGATGCCGAGCCGCCGCTGCAGCTCTTCGATCGGCATACCCGGCTGGTACGGGCGCAGCCCGCTCACGCCGGCCGACACGTGCGACAGAAACGCCAGATTCCGGTTTGCATCGCAACCGTGAAAATCCATCACACCACCGCCCTGGGGTGAGGAGCCGTGTTTCGCGACCACTGGTCGCGACGGCTCCGAACGCCCGGCCAAGGATGGCCGGGCCGGGCTATCCGCAAGCTGTCGACGTCGCGCCACGGATGGCAAAAGGAAGGTATATTCATACCACTGCGCGCGGATAAGATCCTAGGATCCGGAAAAACGCCGCGCGCGAGCGCACCGTCTGCAGCGCGGGCGCCACCAGCGGATCGTGCTGGTGGCCGTCCAGATCGATAAAGAAATTGTAATCCCAGGCGGCGCGCCGGCTCGGACGCGACTCCAGCTTGGTCAGATTGATGCCGGCACCGGCGAACGGCTGCAGCAGATCGAACAGCGCGCCGGGTCGGCCGCCGGTGTGAGCCGAAACCACCAGCGAGGTGCGGTCGGCACCGGTCGGCTCCGGCTCCTGGCGGCCGATGATCAGGAAACGGGTGACATTGTTGGGATCGTCCTCGATATTGGCGGCCAGCACGGCCAGGCCGTACAGTTCGCCGGCGGCGGCGCTGGCAATCGCCGCGCCGCGACCGCTTTCGGCGACCAGCTTGGCCGCCTGCCCGTTGCTGGTCGCGGGCTCGCGCGTCACTCGTGGCAGCCTTGCATCCAACCAGCGCCGGCATTGGCCAAGCGACTGCGGGTGGGAATAGACCACTTCGACGTCCTCTAACCGCTGCTGCCGCGACAGCAGCTGATGGTGCACCGGCAGCCACACCTCGCCGCAGATCGACAGCGGCGTGCCGGCCAGAAGATCGAGCGTCGACAGCACCACCCCCTCGGTGGAATTTTCGATCGGCACCACGCCATAGGTGGCGGAATCGGCTTCGACCTCACGGAAAATCTCGTCGATCGAAGTCAGCACCCGCGCCGCGACCCGGTGGCCGAAGTGTTTGTAAACCGCCGCCTGGGTATAGGTGCCTTCGGGGCCAAGATAGGCCACCACCAAAGGCGATTCCAGCGCCAGACAGGCCGACATGATCTCGCGCATCAGACGCGCCATCACTTCGTCAGTCAGCGGGCTGCCGAGGTCGCGGTTGCGCTGCATCGCGCGACGCAGTACCTGAGCCTCGCGCGCCGGCCGGTAGTGATCGCCGGCCGCACCTCCGCGCAGCTTGATGTCGCGCACCTGCTGGGCGATTCGTGCACGCTCTGAGATCAGCCGCTGGATGTCGGCGTCGATCGCATCGATGCGCGCGCGCGCGGCAGACAGCTCGTCGTTCATCGGCTCACCTCTCACGTCCGCTCTCCGGTCTGCCGACGGCTTCAGGCGCGGCGGGCGAATTCCCTCAGATAGTCGATCAGCAGATGCACCCCGGCTTCCGGAAACGCGTTGTAAAGGCTGGCGCGCATGCCGCCGACCAGTCGATGACCTTGCAGACCGTCGAGACCCGCAGCGGTCGCGCCCTGCAGGAAAGCGGCATCCAGCGCCGGCTCCGGCAGTCGGAACACCACGTTCATCCACGAGCGATCGGCGGGCGCCACCGGGCAGTGGTAGAAATCCTGTCCATCGAGATAATGGTAGAGCAGGTTCGCCTTGCGCCGGTTGCGCCCGGCCATTTCCGCAAGCCCGCCCTGTTCCAGCAACCAGCGAAACACCAGGCCGCAGACGTACCAGGCGAAGCACGGCGGCGTGTTGAGCATCGAAGCATGGTCGGCCACCGATCGGTAGTTGAAGACCGACGGCAGCGCCGCGTGTGGCTCGTCGAGCAGCTCGCCGTCGACCAGGACGATGGTCACGCCGGCCGGACCGGCATTCTTCTGCGCCCCGGCGTAGATCAGACCGAAGCGGGAGACATCGATCGGCCGCGACAGGAAGCTCGACGAGAAATCGGCTACCAGCGGCAGGTCACCGACGTCCGGCAACCAGTGAAACTCGACCCCGTCGATGGTCTCGTTCGGCGTGTAGTGGACATAGGCTGCATCGGCGGACAGCCGCCACTGCGCGCGCGGCGGCACCGCGTGCTCGCCTTCGGCGGCGATGTGGACGTCCAGATAGCGCGCCGCCTCCCTGGCCGCCTTGCGGCTCCAGCTGCCGGTCAGCACGTAGTCGGCGCGCGTGCGGCCGCGGGCGAGTTGCATCGGCACCAGGGAAAACTGCGCGGTGGCGCCGCCTTGCATGAACAACACCCGATAGCGCGACGGGACTCCGAGCAGCGCGCGCAGATCGGCTTCGGCCTGTTCGGCAATGGCGGTGAACGCCCGATCGCGATGGCTCATTTCCATCACCGACATGCCGCTGCCGCGATAGTCCAGCAATTCTTCGCGGACCTGTTCGAGCACCGCCTCCGGCAACGTCGCCGGCCCGGCGCTGAAATTGTAGACGCGGGCCATTATCAGGACGTCGGCTCGTCACCGTTGTCGGCCTCGATGCGGTCGAGGCCGACCAGCTGATCGCCTGCGGCCGGACGCGCCAGCCGCACGCCCTGGGTATTGCGACCCAAACGCTTGACTTCGCGCGCCTCAATGCGGATCAGATGACCGGCGTCGGAGATCAGCATCACATGGTGTTCGCCATTAACTTCCAGCGCGCCGATCAGCCGACCGGTTTTCGACGACAGCGCCTGGGCAATGACGCCCTGTCCGCCGCGACCGCGCAGCGGGAAGGCGTCGATCGCGGTGCGCTTGCCGTAACCGTTTTCGGAAACCGTCAGCACGTCGTCGCCGCGAGCCACGATCAGGGCGATGACCCGCGGCGTGCCGACAGCCGCCGGCGCCATGCCGTCGTTACTTTCGGGGCTCTCGACTTCGGCATCGGCCTCGACCCCGACCGGCTCTTCAGCTTCGTCCGCCACGCTGGTGGCGATCAACCTCATGCCGCGCACGCCGGTCGCGCCGCGCCCCATCGGCCGCACATCAGCTTCCCTGAAGCGGATCACGCGGCCGGCGTCGGAGAACAGTAGCACGTCGTCTTCGCCTGCAGTCAGAGCGACACCGACCAGCTCGTCGTCCACCCGCAGGTCGACGGCGATAATGCCGGAACTGCGTGGGCGCGAGAAATCGACCAGCGGCGTCTTCTTGACGGTCCCGCGCCGGGTGGCCATGAACACGTATTGCCCGGCGGCGAAATCCTTGACCGGCAGCACCACCGAGATGCGTTCGCCCGCCTCCAGAGGCAACAGATTGACGAACGGCTTGCCGCGCGCGCCGCCGCCGCCCATCGGCAACTCAAACACCCGCAGCCAGTAAGCCCGGCCGCGACTGGAGAAGCACAGCAACGTGTCGTGACTGTGCGCCGCCCACAACGCGCACACATAGTCGTTGTCCTTGGTCGTCGCCGCGGTGCGGCCGCGGCCGCCGCGGCGCTGGACCTGATACTCGGCTTGCGGCTGCGCCTTGACGTAACCCTGGCGCGACAGCGTTACGACCATCTCCTGCGGTGCGATCAGATCCTCGCGGTTGAGGTTCAGCGCGAAATCGGTGATCTCGGTGCGCCGAGCGTCGCCGTACTGCTCCCGGATCTCGAGCAATTCGCCACGAACCACCGCCAGCAGTTTGTCGTCCGCGGCGAGAATTTCGAGATACGCCGTGATCGCGCCCAGAAGCTCGCGGAACTCGTCGCGGATCTTGTCCTGTTCAAGGCTCGTCAGCCGGTGCAACCGCAGATCGAGAATCGCCTGCGCCTGCGCCTCCGACAACCGGTACCATTGAGTGCCGCCGTCTTCGATCAGGCCGTAATCAGCCGGCAGCTCCAGTGGCCGCGAAGCCCGCGCGCCGACACGCTCCAGCATTGCGAGCACGGCGCCGGGCACCCAGCGCCGTGCGCACAATTCGGCCTTGGCTTCAGCCGGGCTGGCCGCGGCGCGGATCATCGCGATCACGGCGTCGAGATTGGCCAGCGCCACCGCCAGACCTTCCAGCACGTGGGCGCGCTCGCGCGCCTTGCGCAAAAGGTACCGCGTGCGCCGCGTCACCACCTCACGGCGGTGGCGCAAGAAGATCTCCAGCAGCGGCTTCAGGCCCAGCGTCTTCGGCTGGCCGTTGTCCAGCGCCACCATGTTGATGCCGAACACCGTCTGCAGCTGGGTATGCTGGTAGAGATTGTTCAGCACCACTTCGGCGTTCTCCCCGCGCCGCAGCTCGATCACCATACGCATGCCATCCTTGTCGGACTCGTCGCGGATCTCGGTGATGCCTTCGACTTTCTTCTCCTTGACCAGCTCGGCGATCCGTTCCAGCAGCCGCGCCTTGTTGACCTGGTACGGCAGTTCGGTGACGACGATCGCCTGCTTGTCGGCCCGCGGCAGATCCTCGATCGCGCAGCGCGCGCGCAGCACGATCCGGCCACGGCCGGTGGCATAGGCGTCGGCGACGCCGTGTGCGTCCAGGATCAGCCCGGCGGTCGGAAAATCCGGCGCCGGCACGTGCCGCATCAGCGCCGCCAGGTCGATGGCCGGGTCGTCGATCAATGCCACGCAGGCGTCGATCACCTCCGGCAGATTATGCGGCGGGATGTTGGTGGCCATGCCCACCGCGATGCCGGAGCTGCCGTTGACCAGCAGATGTGGAATGCGCGTCGGCAACACCGCCGGTTCCTGCTCCGAGCCGTCGTAGTTGGCGGTGAAATCGACGGTTTCCTTGTCGATATCCGCCAGCAATTCATGCGCCAGTCGCGACATTCGCACTTCGGTGTAGCGCATCGCGGCCGGGGAGTCCCCATCCACCGAACCGAAGTTGCCCTGCCCGTCGACCAGCAGATAACGCAGCGAGAACGGCTGCGCCATCCGCACCAGGGCATCGTAGATGGCCGAGTCGCCGTGCGGGTGGTATTTGCCCATGACGTCGCCGACGATGCGTGCCGATTTCTTGAACGCTTTGTTCCAGGCGTTGCCCTGCTCGTGCATCGTAAACAGCACGCGCCGGTGCACCGGCTTCAGACCGTCGCGTGCATCCGGCAGCGCGCGACCGACGATGACGCTCATCGCGTAGTCGAGGTAGGAGCGCCGCATCTCCTCCTCGAGGTTGACCGACAGCACTTCTTTGGCGAATTCGCTCATTGATTAATTCGGCAGAATTTAAATTCGACGCGTCGCGCGCCCGAGTTTCGCTGATCCGCCGCCGCCGTTGTGCTGCGGCTAGCGCACGCCATCACTGACCCGGCGGCGCTTGGCGCCAGGCGGGGGTCGAAAAGGCAATTTTTCAGCGTAAATTGTAACACGCCGACCGGTCAGCGCCCGGCTGCGGCACGTTGCTCGGCCAGCGTCAGCGCAACCCGTTCGCGCAGATACGATGGCGCCAGCCGACCCGCGTCGAAGCCCTCGCCCGCGAGCAGCCGGGGCAACGCCAGCGCCAGCGCGTCGACGGCTTGCGGCAGCGCAGCGGCGAGTATCGGCTGCGGCGAGCCGAGCGCCGCGGCCAACGCGCGTCCGTGCGCGGCCCAGCCGCTGCCGACCGCGCCGGCCCCGGATCCGGTGACACTGCCGGGCAACGCAGCCGGCGCCACCACCCGCTCCGCAACGACGGCGGCCAGTATCGGCTGCGTTGCATACAACCCCAGATAGACCTCGCCCATGCGTGCGTCGATGGCCGCCCACCAGTGCGCCACATCGGGATGTTCGCGTGCGGCCTGCACCGCCAGCATCGCCAGCGAGGAGACCCCGAACACCGGGCGTTCGAGCGCCAACGCCAGGCCCTTGGCGTAGGCCACGCCGACGCGCACGCCGGCAAAGCTGCCGGGACCGATGCCGGCGACCAGTGCGTCGAGCTGCGCCGGGACCAATCCAGCCTCGGTCAGCAGCGCCTCGACCATACCCGGCAATTGTTCGACGTGGCCGCGCTCGCAGCGCTGCCAGCGTTCGAGTATGCGATCGCCCACCGCCAGAGCCGCCGAGCAGGCTTCGGTCGCGGTGTCCACGGCCAACACTTTCATCGCACCGGCTTGCCGCAGGCCGCGCCGTCAAAACCCACCGCCGGCCATCGGCAGCACGGCATTGCGTCCATCGATTGGACGTTCAAGCCGCACGCACCCCTGATTGCCGCGACTCGGTGATCTCCGCTAACCAGGCCCGAACCGCGTCCAGATCGGGTAGCCGCGGCATCGGCGGCAGCGCGGCCAGAATCCGCGCGCCATAGCCGCGGCTCGACAGCCTCGGATCGCACAGCACCACCAGGCCGCGATCGCCGGCATCGCGAATCAGTCTGCCGACGCCCTGACGCAGCGCCGTCAACATCTGCGGAAACTGTTGATCGTTGAACGGATTGCCGCCGGCCTCACGGATCGCCGTCAACCGCGCATCCAGCAGCGGATCACCCGGGGCGGCGAACGGCAGGCGGTCGATCGCAACCACGCGCAGCGCCGGGCCGCGCACGTCCACGCCCTCCCAAAAACTGGCGGTGGCGATCAGCACCGCATTGCCGGCGCGGGCGAATTGCGCCAGCAGCTCGGTCTTGCCGGAGTCCCCCTGCACCAGCAGCGGCAAACCGAGATCGTCCAGCCGCCGCGCCAGATGACGCAGACCGCGGTGGCTGGTGCACAGAACAAAAGCACCGCCCCGGCTGGCCGCCAGCACCGGACGCAAAGCTTCGGCCACCGCATCGAAGTAACCGGCGTCGTTGGGCTCCGGCAGGGCTTGCGGCAGCCACAGCCGTGCCTGGCGCCGGAAATCGAACGGACTGTCCAGCCGCACGCAACTCGGCGCCTGCAGCCCGAGTGCGCCGGTGAAATGATGGAAATCGTCGCCGACCGCCAGCGTCGCCGAGGTGAACACCCAGGCACCGCGATAACTTTCGAACATCCGCGCAAAACCCTCGCGCGCGTCCACCGGAGCCGCGTACAGCGCGCCGCCGCGGGCCAGCGTCTCGATCCAACGCACCCAGCCGGGCGTCGCCGCGCCGGCGAAACGGGAGATCCGCGCCGTGAACAGCGCGGCGCGCGCCGCCAGCGCCTGCAGTTCGGGGCTGCGCTCGGCCACGCCCTCGAGCGCCGTGCTCACCGGCGTCAAGGCCTCGACCAACGCCGGCGCCGCCAGGGTCAGCGTTTCGGGCAAGCGCTCCCAGCGCTCGCGCGCTTCTCCCGCGCGTTCACCCGCCCACAGCGAAATCGCCTGCTCGAGCGCCGCCACCGCGTCGGCCAGACCGGCCAAGGTCTGCTCCAGCGCCGCCATGTCGCCGCGGGCATCGCACTGCGCACGCAGGTCGGCAACGTATTCGGCGAGCATCCGCGTCGACAGCCGCTCGCCGAAAAACTGCGGCGCCAGTTCCGGCAGTTGGTGTGCCTCGTCGACGACCACCGCCTGGATTCCCGGCAGCATGCCGAACCCTTCCTCGCGCAGACGGAAATCGGAGAACAGCAAGTGATGGTTGGCGACCACCAGATCGGCGGCCTGGGCGGCACGGCGCGCGCGCACCACGCAGCAGCGGTCGAATTCGGGGCATTGCCCACCGAGGCAGTTGTCGGCGGTCGAGGTGACTGCTGCCGTCACCGCCGGCGGCAAGCTGCCGAGCGCATCGAGATCGCCGTCGGCACTGCGCCGGCTCCAGGCATCGATGGCTGCCAGTTGGCGGGCGAACTGCCGTCCGCGCGGCTCCTGCCGCGCCGCCGTCAACCGGTAGTGACACAAATAGTTGCCGCGACCTTTCAGCAGCGCGACCCGCGCCGCGCAGCGCAGCGCGGCGCGCAGACCCGGCAGATCGCGGTGAAATAACTGGTCCTGCAGGTTTTTGGTGCCGGTGGCCACCAGCACGCGACGGCCGGACAACAGCGCCGGCACCAGATAGGCGAAAGTCTTACCGGTGCCGGTGCCGGCCTCGATCACCAGCCGCCGGTCGGCTTCCAGCGCCGCTTCCACCGCCGCGGCCATATGCTGCTGCACCGGCCGCGGGGCGAAACCCGGCAGACTTCGCGCCAGCGGACCGTCGGCGCCCAGCGCAGCGGCTGCCGCGCTCACGGCGGCGTGGCGTTGAGGGCCCGGGTCAGATCGTCGGCCTGCGACTGCGCTTGCAACGCACCGGCGGCGTCACCCTGGGCGCGCCGGACCGCCGCCAGCGTGCGCCAGTTGCCGATCTCCAGGAAAGGGTTGTCGTGCCCCAGGCTGTTGGAGCGCTGGACCTCGGTGGCGGCGCGATCGTACTGACCCATGCGCAGATGCAGATTGGCCAGCGCCTGCCACACGAACGGATTGCGCGGGGCGATGCCGAGCGCGCGCTCGAGCGACGCTTCGGCCTGCTCGTTGCGGTGGTCCCGCACCTGCTGCTGGGCCTGCTGGTACAGCGTCATGACCGCCGGCCCGGGCTTGGAATCGGCCAGACTCCGCGGATGGCTCGTCAGCGGCTGGCCCGGGTTGACTCCGCCGCCGGCGGGCGGCAGCGGTTGCGCCTGGATTGGCGGCAGCTCCGGCTGTGGCTGGGTCTGCACGTTGCCCGCCGGCGGCACATGCACCTCGCGTTGCCCGCGCTCGGTGGTGGCGCAGCCGGTCAGAAAAACCGCGGATAGAAGCACCAGCCGTGTGCGCAGGTTCATTTGAAGATGTGCTTGAGCCAGTCCAACGGGGAGGATTTTGCCGCATTCGCGCACGGCGCGTACTGCGTCGGCACGAAGCCGCGCAAAAACGGCACCACCGCCGCATCGGCACAGCCGGTGTCTGCCAGAAGACCGGACTGCAGGTCGATCGGCACCGCCTGCACCGAATCCGGCGGAATCAGGTCCAGCGAGCGCGGGTGCAGATCGCGCATCAGCGGCGCCCAGATACGCAGCGCACCGGTGGCGCCCTCGAGGCCGGTGGGCTGGCTGTCGTCGCGACCGACCCAGACCACCGCCACGTGGTCGGCGTCGAAGCCGGCGAACCAGCTATCGTGGAAATCCTGTGTGGTTCCGGTCTTGCCGGCCAGCACGGCTGCCGGGGGCAGCACGGTCTTGGCCCAGCGCCCGGTGCCCTGGGCGATGACCTGCGCCATCCCCCAGGTGATCAGATAAACCGGCCCCTCGGGCAGGGTCTGGCGGATCCTGAAGGCGAAGCGTTTGAGTGGCTGGCCATCGGCAGTGGTCACCGCCTTGATCGCCAGCAGCGGCGTCTGAAAACCGCCGCCGGCCAGCGTCGAATAAGCCTGTGCCACCTGCAGCGGGCTCAAATCCATCGCTCCCAGGAAGATCGACGGCAGCGCCGGCACAGCGTCGACTCCGGCTTGTTTCCAGACCTGTTGCACCGCCGGCACGCCGATCTGCAGCGCCATGCGCACGGTCGGCACGTTGCGCGATTCGGCCAGCGCCTCGAAAGCGGGGATCGGGCCGACATATTTGCGATCGTAATTTTCCGGCGCCCACACCCGGCCGCCCGGCAGGCTAACGCTCAACGGCGAGTCGTCGAGCATGGTCGCCGGACTGAATTGCTGTGGGTGTTCGAATGCCGCCAGATAATCGAACGGCTTGGCCAGCGAACCGATCTGTCGCTGCGCATCGAGCGCCCGATTGTAGCCGGCATAGCGCGGATCGCGCCCACCGACCATCGCCAGCACCTCGCCGCTACTGACCGAGACCACCACCGCGGCCGCCTGCAGCGTGTCAGGTTGCAGGCGGTGCGCCTTTTCGATTTCCGGCAGACGTCCGGTAATTTCACGCTCGGCGGCGGCCTGTGCCGGTGGCGCCAGGGTGGTGAAGATGCGCAACCCTTCGCCGGTCAGATCCTGCTCGTCGTACTGGCCCTTGAGCTGCTGCTCGACCAGCTCGACAAAAGCCGGATAGCGCTCGACGCCACTGGAGCCGGCACGGGTCACGCCCAGCGACGCGTCGATCTCGGTCTTGTATTCGACGGCCGGGATCAGGCCGGCGTCGCGCATCATGCGCAGCACCAGATTGCGCCGCACCAGCACCACCTTGGGGTTGCGCCGCGGATTGTAGTAAGACGGCCCCTTGACGATCGCCACCAGCATCGCGATCTCGGCCGGCCGCAGTTCGTCCAGCGGCTTGTTGAAATAGAACCGGCTGGCCAGGCCGAAACCGTGGATCGCCCGCGGTCCGTCCTGCCCCAGATACGCTTCGTTCAGATACGCCTCGAGGATTTGATCCTTGCTGACATGACGTTCCAGCAGAATCGCCATCAACGCCTCGCGAACCTTGCGCCCATAGGTCCGCTTGTCGCTCAAGAACAGATTGCGTATCAACTGCTGGGTGATGGTGCTGGCGCCCTGGACGATGTGACCGGCGAACAGGTCGGCAACCGAGGCGCGAGCGATGCCGCGGATGCTGATGCCGAAGTGGTGGTAAAAGCCGCGGTCCTCGACCAGCACCAGAGTCTGCGGCAACAGCTTCGGCACCTCTGCAAGCCTGACCAGCACGCGATCCTCACCGCCGCGGTTGGGGTAGATGCTGCCGATCAGCATCGGGTCGAAACGCAGCAACGCCACCGGTTTTCCATTGCCCAGATCGGTGACCGCGGTGACGCGCCGGGCGTCGCCCTGCACCGCGTATGCGCCGGACGCCTGCGGCCCGTCCCAGAAACGGAACGACCGTGTCTGCACTTCGATGCGGTTGCGGCCGACATGGTAAGTGCCGGGACCATCGAGTTGCGGCTGCTGCCGGTAACCGAGCCGCTGCAGTTGCGCGTGGAAATCGTCCAGCGACAGCGATGCGCCGGGGTAGATCTCCATCGGCGCGGCATAGACCTGCGCCGGCAGCACCCAGCGCACGTTGGCGTACAGGCGCTGCACCTCGGCATCCAGATGAATCAGGTAAACGCTGGCGGCGACCAGGCCGGCAGCCAGGGCCAGCACCAGAGCCGCCCAGAACGGGCGGCGGACGGAAGAAGACGGACGCGCCATGCGCCGCGAATGTTAGCGGGTTTCGCCGCGCGCGTGCCGCCGCCGGTCCGGGATCCCTTGAACTCGCGCTCCATGCAGACGCAACCGGCGTGTTTCCCCCGACGAGATGGCCGTATAATCATCCGGCGCGGGCTTTGAGTTTGCTGTTTTCCTCGGCCACCGGCGTGTTCCAGACATTCCGTTGCTCACGGCACTGCACCATCGGCGCCCTGGCGCTGGGCATGCTGCTGGCGACGGCGGCCGATGGGATCGACCTGGAGCTGGCTGCGCCTCGACCCGAACCGCTGGCGCCGCCGCAGCTGATGATGGAAGCCGACCTGCCGCCCGCGGCCCCGTCTTATCCGCAGCTGCCGGCGGCGCTGGCCGGCGGCGGTGACCTCGACGCCGCGGCGATGCTGGCGCAACAGATGCTGGATGCGACTGCCGCCGCCTACGGTGAAAAAGACGGCCGCGCCGCTGTGGCGCTGGTCAATCTCGCCACGGTGCACGAGCGGCAAGGCCGATACGATGCCGCCATCGGCGAATACCGACAGGCGCTGGATCGGTTGCAGGACCAGGCCGGGCTGCGGGATCCGCGCCAGATCACGCCCTGGTACGGGCTGGGCCTGAGTTATTTTCAGACCGGCGACTACGCGGATGCTGCCGCGGCGTTTCAAAACGCACTGCAACTGCACCGCATGAGCTATGGCCTGTTCCGGCTGGGGCAACTCGATTTCTACGCCGCACTGGCCCGCACCTACCTGGCCCTGGGACGCCAGCGCGACGCCGACAACTACCAGATCCGGCGGTTGACCACGGCCATACGCGTCCTCGGCGCAGACAACCCGAAGCTGGTCCCGGTGATCCAGGCGGTGGCGCGCTGGTATCACGATAGCGGCCGGCATGTCGTCGAACATGTACTTTACAGCGATATCGTCAAACTGCTCCAGCACGCCCATGCTCCGGACGAGCCGAAACTGTTCGAATTCCTGATCGCGACGGCGCGCAGCGCACTCGAAGCTCCGCAGGTAAGCGCCGGTATCGGCGTCCGGGAAGCGCGTTCGATGGCGTCGGAAATCCTGCACCGGCCCGCCGACGGCTCCGCCACCCCGCCCGCAGTGCAGGCGCGGCAATGGCTCGAATTGGGAGACCTGTATTTCCAGACGGGCGATCACGAGCAGGCGCTGCAAAGCTACCGGCGCGCCGCTACGTTGCTGGACGCAAGCGGATCGCAAGCCGCCGAGGCGGCGTTCGGCCGGCCGGTCTTGCTGTCCATGGCGCCGTTGTTCTCCCCGCCCCCCGTCCATAGCGGCGCGCCGTCCGGTTTCGTGGAGGTCGAATTCACAGTCACCGACGACGGGCGCGCCGCTGATCTCAAGGTGCTGCGCAGCGGCCCGCCCGGCAGCCCAGCGGTAACCGACAAGGCGGCGAAGCTGGTGCGTGCGCTGCGCGACGCCTTGTTTCGCCCGCGCATCCTGAACGGCGAGCCCCAGCGCACCGAGCATGTCGATTACCGGTACACGTTCGACGTTCCCGTTCAAAAGTGAACTTCCTCCGTTCGTTGCCATCGAACGAGGCGGGGCACAGAATAGAGAGGTGATACCGGACAAGGCAGGTTATGTCGAAACGGTGGGCGACAGGGTGTGTGCCGACCCGGGGAGTGTTTCCGCCGGGTGCGATAGGGATGTTGCTGGCGCTGGCTGCCTGCAGCAGCAATCCGTCATCCTCCACACCACCCACCCTGCCGCAGCCGCAAAGCTCACAACAATCGTCGCAACAAACGCCGACACAGCAGACTCAACAGCAACAGGCTCAACAACAACCGTCTCAGCAGCAAGCCTCTGAGCAGTCCGAGCAATCGCAAAGCGCGCAGCAAATCTCATCATCGTCCCCAACACAACAGTCCGCGCAACAGTCCGCACAGGCCGCCCAACGCGCCGCGCAGGCAGCACAGCAGGCACAGGCACAGCAGGCTGCGGCCCAGGCGGCGCAGCAGGCCGCACAGGCGGCACAGCGCGCGGCACAGGAGGCACAGCAAGCGGCCCGGGCGGCGCAGCATGCCCAGACCCAGCAGGACGTCGCCCAGGCCACGCAGCAGGCGGGGCAAGCGGCACAACGCGCCGGACAGGCGACGCAGCAGGCCGCCCAGGCGGCGCAGCAGGCGCAGGCGCAACAAGACACTGTCCGAACGGCGCAGCAGGCGGGGCAAGCGGCTCAACGCGCAGGACAGTCCGCACAGCAGGCTGCCCAGGCGGCGCAGCAATCCGCGCAAGCGCCGGTGGGACAGTCACGGGGAACCCAGCCGGCTTGGCAACGGTCGTCGGCGCAGCAGGCGGCGGAACAAGCCGCGCAGGCAGCACGGCGAGCGGCGCTAGCCGCCCGGCAAGCGGCCGACAGCGCCGCCATGCAGACCGCCGCCATCGCCGGCGGCACACCCGCGGCGGCGGCATCGACCGGCGGGCACCCGCTACCCGGCGGCCTGACCACGACCGAGCACAAGGCGGCGCTGGATCACCGCTTGCGGAAGTCCCTACAGGAGTTCGACCAGCGCCTGGCGCGCGAGCAGGCGCAGTTGCAACAGCAGCGCGAGACCGCCGAAGCCGCTGCAGGCGCGGGCGATAACACGGCCGAAGACGGTGGAGTCGGCGGTTCCGGAGCCACGGACGGTTCGGAATCGGCCGGCGCGGACCGTTCCGGGTCAGGCTCGAAACGAGGCACCGGCATCGCCGGAACGCCTGATGCCGCCAGCGCGTCGGCAAGCGCCGGCGGCACGCACACGGTGCTGGACCGTGGCGGCGGCCCCAACAACCTGCCGATACCGAACGACATCCCCGACGGCCACGACGACGACGTCGTCGCCCGTCAGTTGCGCGAAGCGGCGGAAAAGGAAACCGATCCGCAAGTGCGCAAGCGCCTGTGGGATGAATATCGCAAGTACAAAGAGGGTCAATCCTGAGCGCCATGATGACGAGGATCAGATCCAGCATCCGCCGATTAACCCCGGTGATCGCCGCGCTGAGCGTTGCCGTCAGCGCCGGCTGCGTCTCACAGTCGGTCAGAAAGGTCGATGCCGTCAAGGCTGTTCACGCCGAACGTGATCTTCCGGCCGGGCAATTGCTCGACGTTGCGGTCATCACCTTCGATCCGGGCATCCCGGATACGGCCGAGGAGCAGAAGCAGCAGAACATCTCCCCGGACGTGCGCAAGGCCGAGGCCGTCTACATCCCCTACGTGCTGCGCCAGACGTTGCAGAACACCGACTATTGGGGGGCGGTACGGGTGCTGCCCGAAGCCAGTCCCGGCCACGATCTGACGATCACCGGCAAAATCCTCCAGTCCGACGGCCAGACGCTCAAGCTGCGCATCCAGGCCACCGATGCCAGCGGCCGCCAGTGGTTCGACCGCACCTACGAGGACACCGCGGCCGCGCTCGCCTACAGCGAGAAGCTGCCGCCGGGCGTGGATCCTTTCCAGAATCTCTACAACCGCATCGCCAACGATCTGCTGGCGCAGCGCCGCAGTCTGGACGCGGCGCAATTGGCGCAGATCAAGCGCGTTGCAGATCTGCGCTTCGCCGCCGACATGGCGCCGCAGCGCTTTGATCAGTACCTGCACCAGGATCGCCACGGCGTTTACAGCGTCGACCGGCTGCCGCCGGCCGACGACCCGATGCAGGCGCGAGTGGACGCAATCCGCGCCCGCGACGACCTGCTGGTCGACACCATCGACCAGTACTACGGCGTGTTCCAGAACACGATGCAGCCGAAGTATCTGGCCTGGCGCAAGTCCAGCTACGAGGAAGTCGCCGCCCTGCAGGAACTGCATCGCTCCGAGCTGTGGCGCAAGATCGTCGGCGGGCTTCTGGTGGCCGGCGGTGCGGTTGCACTGAGCCAGAGCGGCGGTACCCCGAATGCCGGCGCCGCCGGCGTCGTCGGCATCGCCGGCGGCGCTTATCTGTTCAAGACCGGCATGGATAAAGCTCAGGAGGAGAAAGTTCACGTCGAATCGCTGCGCGAATTGAACGTCTCGCTGGGGGCCGACATGAAGCCGCGGGTCGTCGAACTCGAGGGCAAAACCGTCACGCTGACCGGCTCGGCGCAGGAGCAGTACCGCCAATGGCGCCGGCTGCTGCACGACATGTACGCCGACGAAACCGGAGCTTCGGATAGCGCCGGCAGCCCCGCCAAAACGCCGCAATGATCCCACCTGCGCCCACCCACCCGGATGGCGCGGACGGGCCACCTGCCATGCCGCAGGACGCGCCGTTCGAACGCATTGCGCCGTTGAACCCCGCTGCGCCGGCGCCAGCAGGGGACCTGCCATCGGCACCGCAGCGGCGTAAGCACCTGCCGGCAGCGACCGTGCTGGCCACCGTAGCGGCGGTGCTGCTGCTGGCGACCCTGGTCCTCGTCTTTCTGCCGCGTCGGACGACACCGGCTGCGCCGGTTCCCGCACAATCTGTGCGAACGCCTGCGGCTTCTGTAGCGGTGCCGGCGCCGGCGCCGTCCCCGCCTCCGCCCGCTCCTGCCTCAGCCATCTGGAACGACCCGGCCGTACTGCGCACGCGCCAGGCCACACAGGAAATGGCAGCGCGTTTCGCCTCGCAGTCGGCGGCGCTGCACGGACAGGCGGTGGAGCGCTGGGCCGCGGCCGAATTCGCCGCCGCCAACGCCGATGCCGCCGCCGCCGCGCAGGCTTTCGAGCAACGCGAGTACGGCGCGGCCCGGGATGCCTACGGCAAAGCCCTGGCCGGCCTGGCTGCGCTGACCGCACGCGCCAAAGACGAATCGACCAAAGCCCTCGCGGCCGGCGCCGCAGCGCTCAACCGCGGCGACGGCGCGGCCGCGGCGGCGGCATTCTCCCTGGCACTGGCGATCTCGCCAAACGATCTCGCGGCACGCCATGGCCAGGCGCGGGTACAGACGCTGGGCGCAGTCATGGCCAAAGTCGAGGACGGCCGCGCCGCCGAACGCGCCGGCGACCTGCAAGCCGCGGCCGCCGACTACCGCGCCGCCCTGACGCTGGACCCGGACACCGCCTCGGCGCGCCAGGCGCTGATCCGCGTCGAAACCACGTTGGTTGAGCGCGGTTATCGTCGGGCCGTGGCGGCCGGGTTGACCGCGCTGGAGCGCAACGACCTCGACATCGCCGAGCAGGCGTTTACGCGCGCCGGAAAATTGCATCCGGGAACCGCCGCCGTGCGCGACGGCCTGGCACGTGTGCGCAACGCCCGGCGCGATCAGCGCATCGCCGAGCTGCGCCAGCAGGCCGCGGCGGCCGAACGCGCCGAGGACTGGGACAGCGCGGTGGCGCGTTACCGGGCCGTCCTGGCGCTCGATTCAACTTTGAGCTTCGCGCAGTCGGGCCTGGCGCGCAGCCAGCCGCGCGCCTTGCTGGCGCAACGGCTGCAGTTTTTCATCCGACATCCGCAGCGGCTGGACACTGCCGCGGTTTATGCCGCCGCGACGGCGACGCTCGGCCAGGCACGCGACGTGACCGGCGCCGGGCCAGTGCTGCGCCGGCAGATCGACGCGCTGGCAGGGGCGCTGCAGGTGGCGGCCACGCCATTGCCGGTGCTGCTGGTGTCCGATGGCATCACTCAGGTGGCGGTTTACAAAGTCGGGGCGCTGGGCCGCTTCCAGACCCGGAACATCGATCTCAGGCCCGGCCACTACGTCGCGGTCGGCACGCGCCCCGGCTATCGCGACGTGCGCATCGAGTTCGACGTGACGCCGGGCGCTGCCGCGACCGGACCGATCGAGGTGCGTTGCCAGGAGCGCGTTTGAAGCCATCGCCCGATCAACCTGACCTGTACCGGGCGCCGCTGATCGAGCCGGTCGCGTACCGGCCGGCGGTGCCGGCGCCGCCAGCTCGGCGGCGGCGGCCGCCGCGCATCCCCCGGTGGGCGCCTGGCGCCGCGGCGCTGGCCGCCGTGGTGTTGGCCGCGCTGTGGTTTTTGTCGACCGCGCGCTCGGTTCGCATCGACATCGACCCCAAACCGGAGCGGATCGAGATCAAAGGCGGCGTCGACGTCGCCCTCGGCGATCGCTGGCTGATTCGTCCCGGACGCTACACCCTGATCGCCGCCAAACAGGGGTATCAGGCTCTGCGAACCTCGCTGACGATCGGTTCGCCGTCCGACCAGAGTTTCCATTTCCGGCTGGAAAAGCTGCCCGGGCTGCTGTCGGTGCGCAGCCAGCCGCCGGCGACGTTGAGCGTCGACGGCAAGATCTTGGGGCGCACGCCGCTGCAGGATCTGAGGCTCGCGCCGGGCGCGCACCGCCTCACGCTGCGTGCACCGCGCTACGTGGTTTACGAAACGCAGGTCACGATCGAAGGCGCCGGCAAACGGCAGGCGCTGCAGGCGAAACTGGTGCCGGGATGGGCGCCGGTGAGTTTCCGCTCAAAGCCCGCGCAGGCGGAACTGTCAGTGGACGGCGACGTCCTCGGACGCACGCCGCTGAGCGTGGAACTCGGCGCCGGAGCGCACCGGGCCAGCCTGCGCCTGCCGGGCTACAAGACCTGGCAACAGACGGTCACGGTGGCCGCGGATACACCGCTGAGCGTGCCGGAAGTGATGCTGGCGCGAGCCGATGGCACGGTGAAACTCGTCAGCACGCCGGCCGGCGCCAGCGTCGCCGTCGACGGCGACTACCGCGGCCAGACGCCGCTGGAGCTGGCCTTGAGTCCGGGCAAGCCGCACCATGTGCAAGTCTCCAAGGCCGGCTACGCGGCGGCGGACCGTAACCTCGAAGTCACCCCGCAGCAACGCCGTGACCTGACCGTCGATCTGACGCCGATCCTGGGCGTGGTCGAACTCAGCGTCGAGCCGGCAGACGCCACGCTGTACGTGGACGGCCAGCAGCAGCCACGGCCCAGCGGCCGGATCGAGCTGACCGCGGTGACGCACAAGCTCGAACTGCGCAAACCCGGCTACGAGCCGTTTACCACCACCCTCACCCCGCGTCCCGGCTTCGAGCAGCGTCTGCACGTGGTGCTGCACACGCCGGCCGAGGCGCGACTGGCCGCATTGCCAGCCGTTCTCACCACCGCCGCGGGCCAGAAACTGCGGCTGATCCAACCGGGCCGGTTCACGATGGGTTCGCCGCGCGGCAGCCAGGGCCGGCGCGCCAACGAGGTGCTGCGGCCGGTGGTGCTCACGCGCCCGTACTACTTGGGCGCCACCGAAGTCACCAACGCCCAGTTCCGCCAGTTCGACCCGCAGCATACCTCTGGCATCGTCGGCCGCCAGACATTGGACAATGAGGATCAGCCGGTGGTGCGCGTGAGCTGGGAGCAGGCCGCGCGCTATTGCAACTGGCTCAGTGCGCGCGACCACCTGCCGCCGGCCTACCGCGACAACGGCGGTCACCTGGAGCTGATCGCACCGGTCGCCACCGGCTACCGGCTGCCGACCGAAGCCGAGTGGGCCTGGGCCGCGCGCTTCGCCGGTGAACCGCGGCCGCTGCGGTATCCGTGGGGCCAGCAGATGCCGCCGCGCGGGCGTGCCGGCAACTACGCCGGCAAGGAGGCGGCCGCGCTGGTCGCCCGGCACTTGGACGACTACGACGACGGCTATCCAGCCACCGCGCCGGTGGCGAGCTTCGCTGCCAATGCGCTCGGGCTCTACGATCTCGGCGGCAACGTCGCCGAATGGGTCAACGATGCCTACGAGGCGCTGCCGCTGATCGGCGCACCGGAACGCACGGATCCGCTCGGGCCGACTACCGGCAGCGATCACGTCATCCGCGGCTCCAGCTGGATGGACAGCAGCATCACCGCGCTGCGCCTGAGCGCCCGCGATTCCGGCAACGGCCCCAGACCGGATCTCGGCTTTCGCATCGCGCGCTACGCGCAGTGAGCCATGTCCCGGCAGCGGTTTCGATCAGACGCAGCCGACTGCCGCCGGGTGCGTCGGCGGCTGCGTAAAGCGGATACTCTTACGGTCCGGACACTTCAACCCAGGAGCAGCAGACCATGCGCCTAGCCCTTCTGATTGCCGCACTGGGCGTCACCGCCGTGATGGCGGCGGCGCAGCCGACCTCCCCGTCGCCAGCGAAATCGCCGCCGGCGCAGCCACCGCCATCCAATCCGGCGCCATCCAAGCCGGCGCCGAAAACGGCCCCGGCTTACAAGCCCTTCGTTCCGGCGTCGAAAATCTCGCCCGACACCGAAGTCGATTTTCCGGCGGACATCTGATGCGCCGCCAGTTTTCGGCCGAGTTCATCTACCAGTTGTCCGCCCTGATCGTCGCCGCGATCCTGGTGCAAGCGGTTTACGCGGTGACGGTGCACCCGAAAGCCCGCGCGGTGCTCGCCGAGCAGGCCGCCCGCCTGACCGCCAATCCGAACTACGTGCCGGAGCGTTCGTTCTGGGTGCTGATCAAGGACTACGAGCAGGAGAGCGAGATCATCCTGTTCCTGTGGAGCATGGCGATCATCGGTTACAAGTTCTGGAACATCCGGGGCGAACGCCGGCTGCTCGAGCTCGACCTGATTCCGCTGGCCGAGGGCCAGAGCATCCTGCCCGAGGACACGCGCGAGTACGCGCGCGGCATCGAGGCGCTGCCGGAGCCGGAGCGCGAGTTGCTGCTGCCGCGCGCGCTGCTGGCGGCGCTCAACCGTTTCCGCATGACACACAATATCCCGGACGCTTCGGCGGAGGTCGGCCAGGTCTGCGACATGCATAGTGAGTATCTCGACACCGAGCTGGCGATCGTGCGTTACATCGCCTGGGCGATCCCGGCGATCGGGTTCATCGGCACCGTACGCGGCATCGGCGGGGCCATGACGCAGGCCAACAAAGCGGTCCGGGGCGATATTTCCGGCGTGATCGAGCAGCTCGGCCTGGCGTTCAACTCGACATTGATCGCCTTGTTGCTCTCCATGGTGCTGATGTTTCTGCTGTACGGCTTGCAGCAGGCGCAGGAACGTCTGGTGATCGACGCCCGCTCGCACAGCGATCGGAAATTGATCCAGCACTTGCAAAGCCGCTAGGGCATGCGATGGTCGTCATCGAGTTCAACGACGCGGGCCTGATCGTCGCCGACGGCGGCGGCCTGAAGCTGGAGAGCCCCGGCTACGCGGTGGCCGAAGGTCGCGAACTTTGGGTCGGCAGCCCCGCGCGGGCGCGGGCGCGGCTCAACCCGCGCCGCACCCACAACCGCTTCTGGTATCAACTCGACCAGCAACCGCTGGACCCGTCGATCGACGGCGGCGCGCGCTCAAGCGCCGATCTGGCCTACGCCCACCTACAGTCTTTGCGCGGGGCCGCTGGTGATGCGCCGGTGCTGCTCGCGGTTCCCGGCGCCTACGACAACACCCAGCTCGGGCTGCTGCTGGGCATCGTGCGCGCCACAGGCCTGCATCCGATCGGCCTGGTGGACGCCGCCGTGGCAGCCGCCAGCACGGTCGTAACTCACCCACTGTGTCTGCACCTGGACGCGCAACTGCACCGTTTCGTGCTGACCCGCCTCGCAGGCGGCGCGCGGGTCGCGCGTGGCCGCGCGGATGAAATCGCCAAACCCGGTCTGGCCGCGCTGCACGACGCCTTCGTCGCCGCCATCGCCGACGCTTTCGTGCGCCAGGTCCGCTTTGATCCGCTGCACGGCGCACACGTCGAACAGGCGTTGTACGACCGTCTGCCGGGCTGGCTCACGGCATTGTCGGATGCTCCCCGCTCGACGCTGGAGATGCCCGCCGGCGGCCGCAGCCACCGCGCGAGCCTGCCGCGCGAGGTGCTGAGCGAGGCCGTCGCCGAGGCTTACCGCCAGATCGTCGCCGGTATCGCCGGCGCCGTCGGCGGTGCGGACCGGGCCAACGTCAGCCTTCTGGTCAGCCATCGCATCGCCGCGCTTCCGGGGCTGATCGAACGCATCGAGCGCGAATGTGGCGTGGCATGTACCCGGCTCGACCCACTGGCCGTCACCCGCGGCGCGCTGGTGAACGCCGACCGCATCCGCAGCGACGGCGAGGCGTTGGCCTACGTCACCCGCCTGCCCGGCCGGACGGCGGCAGCGGCGCAGCGAGCGGCACCGGCCACGGCCGCCCGCATCCGCCTGCGCGACGGGCGATTGTGGCTGGAATGCGAGGCCGGAGCGGACGTGCGCGTCAACGGCGCGCCGATCGAGGCCCCGCGTGCGCTGGCGCGCGGCGACCGGATCGAAATCGGGGGGCAGGAGCTGCGGATGATGTCCATTAACGCCCCATGAAACGCGCGCGCAGGGAGGTCGCGGCGCCGTTGGGCCTGTCCTACCTGGACACCATGTTCAGCGGCTTCGGCGCGGTGCTCCTGGTGTACCTGATCATCAACCACGGCATCGTCGAGCGCCGCGAGCACCTCAACCGGAACCTGATCGCCCGCACCGAGGCGATCGAGAACCAGGTTCTTGACGGCAAACAGAAGTTGCTCGATCTGCAAGCGGCACTGACCGAAACCGAGAACGCCGAACGGACCGCCCGCAACGAAGCCCAGCGCTTGCGACAGCAGGTCGAACAGGCGCAATCGGCGTTGCCGGAACAGTTGCAGACCGCCGCCGCCGGGGACGTCAAGGTGCAGCAGCTCGAAACCGAGCTGAAAGCGCTGGAGGCCCGGCTGCAACGCCTGCGCGCCCAGGCGGCGGACGCCTCCGCCAATGCCACGCGCACTATCGCCGGCGAAGGCGACCGGCAATACCTGACCGGACTCAAGGTCGGCGGGCAGCGCGTGCTGATCCTGGTGGACGCTTCGGCCAGCATGCTCGGCTACAGCATCATCGACGCGATTCGCCGCAGCGTCATGGACGACACGGTCAAGCGCAACGCGCCGAAGTGGCAGCAGACGCTGGCGATCGTCGACTGGCTCACCGCCCACGTGCCGGCGGCCAGTCGCTTCCAGCTCTACGTGTTCAACGACGAGGCGGTTCCGGTGCTATCCGGCACCGCCGGTCAGTGGCTGGATACCGGCGACGGCAAGCGCCTGTCCGCAGCCATGGACGCCCTGCGCAAAATCGTTCCCGCCAAGGGCACCAGTCTTTACCGCGCCTTCTCGGTGGCGGCGACGCTGCAACCGGCACCTGACAACATCTACCTGATCACCGACGGTCTGCCGACGCAGGGCGCGCAGATCCGCGGCGGCAACGTCTCCGGCCGCCAGCGCCTGAAGTATTTCACCGAAGCGTTCAAACGGCTGCCGTCCGGAGTGCCGGTGAACACGATCCTGCTGCCGATCGAGGGCGATCCGAAAGCCCCCAGCGCGTTCTGGCAGCTCGCGCGGCTGACCGACGGCAGCTATCTCGATCCCGCCAGAGACTGGCCATGAAGCGGCGCGCCGAACCCGAGATTTTCAGCATGTCGCTGCTGGACACGATCACCGCCGGCTTCGGCGCCGTCATGCTGCTGCTGGTGCTGACCAAGACGGCCGAACCCACGATCGTAGTGCGCAGCGCGGTGCAGTTGCGTGCGCGCGCCGAGCAGTTGCAGCAGTTGGCGGAGCAGACGGCAGACCAGGCCAAGGCGCTGGAAGCTGAGTTGGCCGCAAGCCGCGCGCAGCTCGCCGCCGCGCAGGCCGAACGGACGGCCCTGCGCGTCAGCGCCGACAAGCTGCAGAACAAGACCGTGGAGACCCGGCAGCAGAACACGGTGGCCACGACCCTGGAGTCGCAACTGGCCTCCGCCAGGGAGTCGTTGACCGAGGAAATGCGGCGGCTTTACCGCTCGAATGCCGTACACCGGGCCGACGCACCGATCGGCGGCATCCCGATCGACAGTGAGTACATCATCTTCGTCATCGACACCTCCGGCAGCATGCAGCAGTTCGCCTGGAGAACGATGAATGAAACGATGCACAAGGTGTTGAACATCTATCCCAAGGTCAGGGGCCTGCAGGTGATGAGCGACATGGGCGATTACATGTTCTCCTCGTACCGCGGAAAATGGATCCCGGACACTCCGGGCCAGCGCAAGCTGGTGCTCGACGTGCTGCGCACCTGGCAGCCGTTTTCCGAATCCAACCCCGCGCCGGGGATCGAGGCGGCGGTCCGCGACTTTGCCGCGCGCGGCAAGAAGATCAGCATCTACGTGTTCGGCGACGAGTTCACCGGTCCGTCGATCGCACAGGTGCTGCAGACCGTTGCCCGCCTGAATCCGAAGGATGCGCAGGGCAACCCTCTGGTGCGCATCAACGCCATCGGCTTTCCGACCCAGTACGTCGACGCCGGCGTCTCGATCACCGGCGTGCGTTTCGCCGCGCTGATGAGCCTGTTGTGCGAGGAAAACGGCGGCGCCTTCGTCGCCCTGCGGGAGTCGCATTGACGCGCCCGGCAAGTGTGGGCGATATCGGTATCGTCTCCAAACCGATGCCGGCGCTGTATGCCGGACTGGTGCTGCTGGGCACCCTGGCGGGCTGTGCGCATCGGATCGTGGCGTCGGCGCAGTTCCCGCAGCCGCTGCTGCAGCCTGAGCCGTTGACTGTCGGCCTGTACATCGACCTCGCATTCCAGGCCTATACTCACCACGAGAAACTCGAAGACCACGGCGATTGGAATTTCGTCGCCTTGGGACCGGCGTCAACGGCGGTATTCCACCAGGTGCTGACGGCGAAGTTTCAGCATGTGCTGACGCTGACGGCGCCCCGCGCCCAGTCCGACGACGGCGCGCGCATCGTGTTCCGGCCGGCGATCGAGGACTTCCAGTTTTCCACTCCCGAACAAAGCAAAACCGGTTTCTACGAAGTCTGGATCAAATACCGCGTCCACCTGCTGGCCGCCGATGGCCGCGAACTGACGAACTGGCCGATCGCCGCCTATGGCAGACATCGCGGCGCGCTGATCGGCGGCGCCGACGCTGCCCTGGCGGCGGCGGCACAACTGGCGATGCGTGACCTTGCCGCCGCCCTGGCTTTGGATCTGCGGGATCCTGGAAAATTACCCGCCGTACTTGTTGACGGCGGCAAGAATCCGGCGGAAAGTGCGACTTCTGATCCGGTTCCCCAATAAATCGCGGCGATGGGGACACACGGGAGAGTAGGCGATGAGCACGCAGCTGTTGCTTCCGGCGGTATTGGCGTTATTGCTCTCGGGTTGCGTAACCTCCGAGGTCGAACAGATCCGGGAGGCGTCTGAAAGCGCACACCTCGCCAGTGGAAAATCCGTCGTCGTTTTAAGCCGCCGCGATCATGGCAATCACGAGGCCGAAGCGGATTTCACCGAGTGCCTGGCCAAGGCCTTGGCCGAAAAAAACATCAAGGTCTATTCGCAGCAGGCGTTCCTGGACGCGCTGTTCCCGTGGCTGGAGCCGCGCGCCGCGCCGTTATCGCCCGACGCGCTGCCGGCGCTGCTCGATAAGCCGGAGGTGGCGCAGCGCATCCGTTCCACCGGCGTCGATTACATGGTTTGGGTGGATGGCGACACCGAGGCCACCAACACGCACGGCAACATGTCCTGCGGGCTGGCGGGCGCCGCCCCCGCCTGCTTCGGCTTCGTCACCTGGGACAAACAATCCGCCTACAAATGTTCCGTCTGGGATCTGCACGACCGCCGGGTGGTCGGCAAAACCAGCGTCAAGGCCACCGGCACTTCGTTCATCCCGGCCATCATCGTGCCGATTCCGCTGATCGCGCGCACCCAAGCCGCCGCCTGCCGCGGACTGGCCAGCCAGCTGGTGGAATTGCTGACATCCACCCCCGCCACGGGCGTCGCGACGCAACCGGGCGGCTCCAATACCAATCCCCCGGCCGCCGGCCGATGATCCCTGGCCCGGCGCGGCTCGTGCGGGTGCGGAATGCAGAACCCGTCAGGTTCTCGAGCGTTGTCGTGCGAACGCGCGGTACTGCGGCAGACATCCGGGTTGCCGTCCAGGGCTTTGCCGGCTGCGCCTCATAGTCCCTTGACCTCGCGCTCCATCGCCTCCAGGCCGAGGTGGCGCACGTCCTTGCCCTTGACGAAATAGACCACGTATTCGGCGATGTTGCGGGCGTGGTCACCGATGCGCTCCAGCGCGCGCACCGACCAGATCACGTCCATCACCCGGCGGATCGTGCGCGGGTCTTCCATCATGAAGGTGATGCACTGGCGCAGCAGCGCCTCGTATTCACGGTCGACTGCGTTGTCCTCGCGCGCCACCGCCAGCGCCGCTTCGGTATCCATGCGCGCGAACGCATCCAGTGCGTCGTGCACCATCTGCGTGACGTGCCGCGACATGGAGCCGACCTCGACCAGCGGCGTGCCGCCGCGGTCCTGTACCGCCAGATCACGTGCCATCCGCGCGATCTTGCTGGCTTCGTCGCCGATGCGCTCTAAGTCGGTGATGGTCTTGATGATTGCGTGCACCAGCCGCAGGTCGCCGGCCGTCGGCTGCCGGCGCGCGAGAATGCCGCCGCATTCCTCGTCGATTGTCACCTCGAAGCGATTGACCTGGACGTCGGTGTCGTCCACCTGCTGTCCGAGCGTGCTGTCGCCCTCCATCAGTGCGCGGGTGGCATCGCCGATCTGTTGCTCGACCAGCCCCCCCATCGCCAGAACGCGCTGGCGCACGTCCTCGAGTTCGGCGTTGAACTGGCTGGACAGGTGCTGTTTGAGTGGAGTGTTCATGGCCGCGGTATCGAAAAATCAACTCGAAGAGTTGAGCATAAGCCTCTTATCGGACGAAAAAAAGCCCGGCCGGAGTATGGGGTTATCCGGCCGGACGACAGGAGCATCCCGGAAGGAGACGGGCTCAGAAAGCAAACTGCGCGCGCGCCATGATCGCATTGGCATGATCGCCGCCGGGGACGCCGGCGTTAATGCGACCGTGGCTGTAGTTGATCATGAAGCGCACGTTGGGATTGACGTAGTAGTTGATGCCGGCGGTCAGCGAATGAACGCTGCAGTTGGTGGCAGCGGGGCCGCCGGCAGGGATCGGAATGGCGCAGGTCGACAGCGTGCGGTTGCGCTCGAAATCGTAGCGCACCGCCACTTCGAAGGCGCCGTAGCTGTGCAGCGGCTTGACGCCGCCGTAGCTGGCATCGCTGGTGCTATACGGACGCGTCTCGCCGGTCAGCATATAGGCCAGCGTGGTGGAAAATGCGCTGACGGTGGCGGTCTCACCTGCACTGCCTTTCAGCGATGACCACTGGTGGGTGGTGCCGTATTCGCCCTGGAAATAGAACGCGCCGTAGGCGCCGGCGATCTCTGCGGTGCCGACACCGGCGTTAACGCCGCTGTTGCCGCTGCCGCCGGCAAACGACACCAGCGTGACACCCTGGCCCTTCTTCGCGTACCAGGTGGAATAACCGGGTGCGATCTTGCCGTAGCCGTCGCCTTGCCTGGAGATGTTGTCGTACGAATAGGTCAGACCGAAGTGCAGCCACTCGTGCGCGCCGACGATCGGGGCATAGGCGAGGCGGGCGTTGCTGCCGTAGCTGCGGCCGGTGGTCTGGCCGGCTTTGCCGTCGGTATAAAACGACAGGCCCCACCAGAAGCTGTCGCCGCTGCCGAGCAGCCCCTTGGTGACGTTTCGGTAGTACAGCCCCTGGGTGAAATCGCGGCCACCGAACAGGCCGTTGGCCGACAACACGTTGCGCTCCATCAGCGGCAGATTGTTGTTGCTGGACATCTCGTCCATGCTGCGCCATGGCTTGTGCTGACCGATGTAGATGGTGCCGCCCGGCAGCAGCGAATGCTCCAGCCAGAGTTCGTTGAAACCCGACGCCGCCGATCCGTTGGTACTGATGTCCTCGTTCATTTGGTACCCCCAGCCGTAGGCTTTGCCTTTCAGCGAGATGAACACGCGGCGGAAGAAGAACCCGCTGTCGTTTTTGGAATTGGTGATCCCCAGCCGGCTGTTGTCGTCCGGGAACAGGATCGCGCCGTCGAAATGGATGCGGCCACCGAGCGAGGCCTCGAAATTGCCGTCGCTGGACTTGACGGTGATGCCGCCGGTGGTGCTGGCATCGTCGGCGGCGTTGGCGGCAACAGCCCACAAACTGGTGCCGACCGCTAGCGCCACGGCACCGAATCTCAGCATCGTCTTCACACGGATCTCCCAGAATTCGAACGGATGTATCGAGCGGGTGACGCGGCAGCGCCGCTCGCTCAGTGACCGCGATTCTGGGCAGGTTTCGTGATCCGGCGATGACGCAGAGGTTACGGTTTTGTGACGGCCTCAGTCCGCCGGACGGACGGCAGCCACCGCCGGCACGCGGGCGTCCCGGCGGCGGACGCGCTGCGGCGGGAACAGGCAGGTGAAGGTGCTGCCGACGCCGAGCTCGCTTTCCACTTGCAGCCGTCCCTCGTGCAGCTCCAGCGCGTGCTTGACGATCGCCAACCCCAGCCCGGTGCCGCCGCGCTCGCGCGAGCGGCTGACGTCGACGCGGTAGAAGCGCTCGGTGATGCGCGGGACGTCCTCGGCGGCGATGCCGATGCCGGTGTCGGCCACCGCAAAGCAGGCACCGCGATCGTCGCTCCACCAGCGCAGCCGGACGATGCCGCCCGGCGGCGTGTACTGCACGGCATTGGTCAGCAGATTGGAAAACACGCTATGCAGTTCGCTTTCGTGCCCGAACAGCAGTAAACCGGTGTCGATCTCGGCTTCGAAACGGTGCTGACCTGCCGACATCGCCGCGGCTTCGTCGCGCAGCCGGGTCAGCATCTGCGGCACGTCGACCAGATCCTGACGGCTGTGGATCGCCTCGGCCTCCAGCCGCGCCAGCTTCAGCAGATCGCCGATCAGCGCCTCCATGCGTGTCACCTGCTTGCGCATTTCCCGCAGCGGGCTGCGCCACGGCTGCAGCGGCCCGGCGCCATGCGTTTCGGGTTCGATCAGATCCAGATAACCGCGCAGCACGGTCAGCGGCGTGCGCAGTTCGTGGCTGGCGTTGGCGACGAAATCGCGGCGCGTGGCTTCCAGCCGCCGTGCCTCGGAAACGTCGCGCACGATCAGCAGGCGCTGGCCGTTGCCGTACGGGATAATGCGCAACGAGCAGATGACCGCGGGATTGACCGGCGACGGCGCCTCGACCTCGCCGCGGTAGTCATCGCTCGCGAAATATTCGATGAAGTTCGGGTGTCTGACCAGGTTGACCACGCGCTGACCGAAGTCCTGCGACACGCGCAGTCCCAGCAGCGCCTGCGCGGCGTCGTTGAACCAGACGATCTCGCCGCGCGACGCCAGCACCACCGCCCCGTCCGGCAACGCCGCGGTGGAGGCCTGGAACTCGGCGAGGATGTGCGCCAGACGCTTTTTGCGCTTGCGGTTGCGCCGCTGTATGTCAGTCAGCCGCTCGAAGACCTCACCCCACAGGCCGCTGCCGTCCGGCAGCGCCGCCTGCTTCGGCCGCCGCAGCCATGCCCGCAACTGCGCCAGCCGCCACAGATTCAGCGCCAGATAGGCGGCGCAAAACGCCAACGCGCCGAGCGTCAGACTGACGCTGAGCCCTCCCACAAGCACGCCGAAAAATGCCAGCAGCGCGACGCGCACGACCTCGGCGCGCAGCGCCGGGTTCACGCCACCCGCACCCGCGAACCGGGGTTCACCCGTGCTTCTCCGAAAAACGGTAGCCGGTACCGCGCACGGTCTGGATCATCGCGTCGCAGCCGTGTGGCGCCAGGGCCTTGCGCAGGCGCCGGATGTGCACGTCCACCGTGCGTTCCTCGACGTAAACGTTCTGCCCCCAGACCCGGTCCAGCACCTGCTCGCGGGTATACACCCGCTCCGGATGGCTGACGAAGAAGTGCAGCAGTCGATACTCGGTGGGCCCCAAATGCACCGGCTCGCCGCTCATCGTCACCCGCTGGCTGGCGGCGTCGACCTCCAGCCCGTTGACGCGGATGCGCTCGGACTCGCCTCCCGGCACGCTGCGCCGCAGCACCGCCTGGATGCGCGCCACCAGCTCCGGCATCGAAAATGGTTTGGCGATGTAGTCGTCGCAACCGACGTTCAGACCGCGCACGGCGTCCTCTTCCTCGCCGCGCGCGGTCAGCATGATGATCGGCAGATCGCGTGTGGTCGCCGCCGCTTTCAACTCGCGCGCGTACTCGATGCCGGATACCGCCGGCAGCATCCAGTCCAGCAGCAGCAGATCCGGGTGCGTCTGTGCGACCGCCAGCCGCGCCGACGGCACGTCGGCGGCCCGCGACACCCTGAAACCGCTGCGCTCGAGGCCGAACCGCAGCATGTCGCGGATCGGTGCCTCGTCGTCGACCACCAGAATCTGTTTGCCCTGCATACCCATGCCGTCGATTTAACGCTACTTTCAAGCATGCGGGCAAGCCGTGACAGCGGTGTGACAAGCGGCGATCACCCGCGCCTACAGCCGCTTGAGCACCACGCAGCCGGCCGAATAACCCGCCCCGAAAGCGCAGAGCACGCCCAGATCGCCGGGCGCCAGATCGGCATGGAATTTGTGGAAGGCGATCACCGAGCCGGCCGAGCTGGTATTGGCGTATTCGTCGAGGATCACCGGCGCCTCGGCCTCGCTCGGCTCGCGGCCGAGCACCCGCCGGGCGATCAACTGGTTCATCGACAGGTTGGCCTGGTGCAGCCAGAAGCGCCTGACGGCGGCGGCCTCGATGCCGAGATCGGCCAGGTGCGCGAGGATCAGTTCGGCGACCAGCGGCACCACCTCCTTGAACACCTTGCGTCCCTCCTGGCGGAATAGAACGTCGTCCCAGGGCCGTCGCGGCTCCTCGCAGGCGTTCAGAAAACCGAAATTGTTGCGGATGTTGTTGGAATACTGCGTCGCCAGCCGGGTGCCGAGAATCTCGAACGTCGCCTGACCGTGAGCCACGTCCATCGATTCGACCAGCAGTGCAGTGGCGGCGTCGCCGAAAATGAAGTGGCAGTCACGGTTCATGAAATTCAGATGGCCGGTGCAGATCTCCGGCGACACCACCAACGCCGCGCGCGCCGAGCCGCGCGCCACCGCATCGGCCGCCGCCTGCACGCCGAACGCGGCCGAGGCACAGGCGACGTTGACGTCGTAGGCATAGCCGCCGGCACCGAGGTAATGCTGCAGCTCGACCGCCATCGCCGGATACGGCCGTTGCATGTTCGAGCAGGCCACCAGCACCGCGTCGATCTCCGCCGCCGCGCGGCCGGCGCCGGCCAGCGCCTGGCGCGCGGCCAGCAGCCCCATCTCGCACATCAGGCTCGGCTCGTCGTCGCCGCGGCGCGGCAGGCGCGGCCGCATCCGCGCCGGATCCAGGACGCCGCCGCGATCGACGACGTGGCGCGAGCGGATGCCCGAAGCCTTGACGATGAACTCCGGCGAAGACATCGGCAGCGGCTCGGCGGTGCCGGCGGCGATCGCCGCAGCCTGGCGCTCGTTCTCGCGCTGGGCATAGCGGTTGTACGCCACCGCCAACTCCTCGTTGGAAACCGATTGCGGCGGCGTATACAGACCCGAGCCGCTGATGCAGATGCGTTTCATGACCTGGAGGTTTCAGCAGCGCCCGCGCCTAGTGTAACGGCAGCTTCATCCTCCCAGCCGGCGGCACGCCGCAGCCGGCGCAGCGCGGCGGCCACCGCGGGTTCACCGATGAAGGTCAGATGCCCGCCGGGGAACCACTCCACCTCAACGCCCCAGTGCCGCGCCAGCACCAGCGGCTGCGCCGGCGGCACCACACGGTCGGCGCTGCCGGCGAATATCGCCAGCCGTTCCGCCGCCAGCCGCGGCGGCAGCGTCAACGGGCTGACCGGCGCCAGCAGCCGGCGGTAGCGCGCCCGATCGACGCCGCAGGCGGCGAGATAGCCGCGCTGCGGCAGCGGTAGGTGATCCCACAACAGCGCGGTGAGATCCGCCACCGGGATGCCGGCGGCGACGAATTCAAGCTCCGGCTCGTGCGCCGCCAGCAGCGCGGCGTTGTAGCCGCCAAGGCTGTAGCCGACCACGCCGATGCGGGCTCCCGGCTCCTGCACGCGAATCCAGGCCAACCAGCGGCGCAGATCCCACAGCGCCTGCGCCTGCGCGTAAACCAGATCGGTCAGCTCGCCGTCGAGATAGCCGTCGCCGCTGCGGCGTCCGGCGCGCCGCACGCCATGCAGCGGCAGCGTCGGCACCACCAGGTTGTAGCCGTGCCGCTCGAACAGCTCGGCCGGCCGAAACAGCCGCAGATCCATCCACGCCAGACCCATCCGGTAGCCGTGCACGCACAGCAGCCACGGCCGGCCGGGTCCGGGCTGGCGCAGCACCCAGGCACTGGCTCGGGCGTTGGCCGTCGACGACAGCCACGCCGGCGGCGCACCGAGCGCCGGCGGCGGCGCGAAACCGCTGACGAACGTGATTTGCGCGAAACGGAAACCGACCGCCCGCCGCGGCCGCTGCTCGGAGTGCGGCGGCGCCGGCGGCGCCGCGGTCAACGCCTGCGCCACCGCCGGGTCATCCAGCGCATCGACCAGCACAGACAGCCGCTGCGGCAGCGTCGCCAATCGCTGGCCGCCGGGGATTGCGGCGGTACCGGAGAAATACGCCACCAGCGCCTGGTCCAGCGCCGCCTTGGCTTCGCTGCGCCAGCCCGATGGCGGCGACGGTGCCATCGGCGGCGCCAGCGCCAGCTCCAATCCGGCGCGGCCCGCCAGAAGAAAACTCGCCGCCGACAGCAGTCCGCTGTCCAGCGCCCGCCACCACTGAGTTATCGCCAAGCCCGGCAGCCACAGCAGCATGCCGAGCAGGCCGCCGGCCGCAACGGCGCCGTAAGCCCGGGTCGGCTCCACGCGCCACAGCACCGCCAGGCCGCCGCCGAACAGCAACAGCCCCGGCGTCAGCCCCAGCGCCAGCGCCACCGGCGACGCTGCGGCCAACCACAGCGCGCCAGCCAGCACCGGCAGCAGTGCGCGGTAATCCCGCCCCGGCGGCGGTGTCAGCGCCAAAATCTGACCACCTCGGCCAACCGCCGCGCCACCGCCTCGGCGGCGGCCTGTTGGCGTTGGTCGCGCAACCGGCCGTCTTCACCGAAAGCATGTTGGGCCTGTACCAGCGCGAACTGATCGGGCAGTACCAATGCGCCGACGCTGCTGAGGATGTCGCGCAGGTGATCCAGTCCGCGAACGCCGCCGAGCCGGCTGGTAGAGGCCGACAACAGCGCTACGACGCCGCCGCTGAAACAAGGCCCGGGCGCCCCCGGCGCCTGTCGCGAGGCCCAGTCGATCGCGTTTTTCAGCAGCGGCGTCACCGAAGCGTTGTATTCCGGGCAGGCGATCAGCAAGCCGCGGCTGGCCGCCAGCCGGGCGCGGAAGGCAAGGACCGTATCGGGCAACGCCGCATCTTCCACTTCGGGATCGAACAGCGGCAGCGGATACGCCTCCCAGTCGATGAAACCCACCGTCGCCCCGCCACGCTGCGCGCCGACCGACGCGGCCCGCAACAGCCTCGCATTGTAGGAATCGCGACGCTGGCTGCCGGACAGCGCCAGGATCACCGGCGCGTTGAGGTGCGCCGTCCCTGACGCGCCTTCTGCTCGCGCGCCGGGCGCGTCCAAAAACATTTCCGATGTTTTTGTCACTGCGCCCCGCGTTTGCGGCGAGCCAGCAGCGGCAGCAGCTCCGTCAAAACCCTGGGCTGCGTCAACCCCGCTTTCAGCAACGTCCGGGTAAACCCGCGGGCGATACGATCGCGCGCCTGAAACACGCTGCCGACCAAGGGCACCGGCACGGCATCAAACACCTGGACCGCTTCGCCGGAGCCGGGGCCGAACACGAAGCGCAGTGAAAGCTCGATGTGCAGCGGCGGCTGCCCCTGCGCCTTATCGGTGTTTCTGCCTACCATGCGTGATTCAAAACCTCTTCGACGCGCCGCGAAAAGACTTGCAGATGACTCCGGAACGACTGGTGTGCTTCGCGCACGGCCAAGGACAGCGGCCCGTGGGGCACCAAGATTACACATCTGGCGGAGGTTGCGCGGGCGCACGGCTTCGCCGGGCGCACGGCTTCGCCGTGATCAGCGCGGATTATAGCCACACCCACGACGCGCGGGCGCGATTGCGTCAGCTCGAAACGCTGCACCCGCAGGCAGGTCGGTCACTGGTGCTGGTCGGCTCCAGCATGGGCGGTTACGTGGCGGCGCAGGCTGCGGCGGAACTGAAGCCGCAGGCCCTGTTCCTGATGGCGCCGGCGCTGTATTTCCCCGGCTTCGACGAGGAACCGACCTGGCATCCGCCGCTAACGATGGTGGTGCAAGGCTGGCGCGACGACATCGTCCAGGTCGAGCGCATCCCGCGCTACGCCCAGCCGCGGCAGGTGGCGCTGCAGGTACTGAACTCGGGCCACGACCTCAACGATCAGCTCGAAATGCTGGCGATGCTGTTCGATCACTTGCTGCTGCGCGTGCCGGCGCAGGCTTAGTACTTAGTCGCTGTTGCACAATGGTTTCGCGCGAAGCCGCGAAGGAAATGAAAAATACAAATTTTTTGCTACCTTGGCGGCTTCGCGTTGTTAGAGCGGCTGTAGGAGCGGGCCATGCCCGCGATCAACCTGACCCGCGCCTACACCGCTTCGCGTTCAGCAGGCGTACCGCTCCACAAGCCCTTTGAGGGTCATGTTGTCGGCAATGGCGTCGTGCGGGATCAGCACATAGCGCCAAGGCTTGCCGCCATTGGTCCGAGCGTAATCGGTAGCGTGGGCGCACCACTGCATGGCGGCTTCCTTCTTTGCCAGGACGCTGGGATCTTCCATCTGGCTGCGCATCTTGGGCTCCAGCATGTAAATCGCATCGGCGGTTTCGGCCACGAAGTCCGGCTGGTACTCCGGGTGAGCGGCGCCATCGCGGTAAACAATCTGGAACTGGCCTTTGGCCGGCTTGAACCACTTGCTGGCGTCGCGGTCCAGAACCACAGCCAGAATCCGCTCGGCATCCGAAGCGAATTTCTCGACCTCGTACAAGCAACGGTGGAAGCCGCCGAACAGATACTTCGGCATGTTGCTCTTGTCAGCCGGCGCCACGCGATAGTCCATCGGCTGTTCCTGCAAGGAGTGGGTATAGGCGCTGGACTTCAGCTCCGCATAGCCCTTGTTCACCTTCACTTCATACCCGGCGGCATCTTCCCAGTAATGCGCCTGCATCTGCGCATGGATCAGCCGTGCGATATCGCGCTGGTAGGTGCGCAACACCTTGCGCGCATCGTCTTCCGACAGATAACCGCGCAGATGCCGCACCGTCTGGCCTGCAAGGTCGTAGAGCAGCTCCGCGTGGTCGTCGTAGGAGATGTCGTCGAAATCCACCAGTCCAGCCACCACGTAGTCTTCCAGACGGGCTTCGTCCACGCCGCCCCGTCCCAGGGCCAGCACCTGCGTACCGCCGGTACGCAGGAACTGGACCCACAGCTCATCCGACACGGGCGGGTATTTGAGCGCACCAAGATCGAGCTTGAACGGTTTGAAGCCTGAGCGTACCTCGCCTCTTGGCACAACCAGAATGCGTGGAATGCCGATGGATTTCTCGGTAACCAATTCCACCGTCTTGGCCACCACGGCCGCAACATCGGGCTTCTCCGATACGCCTTCCAGCTCCATCTGCGCCGGCCGGTACTGCTCCTCCACCGCCTTGACGATGGCGGCCTGCACTTCCGGCCGTTTCAGGTGTTCGAGCGTCGGCACGGTCTGCGGCTGACTCTCCAGGGAACGGATCACGTCCCAGGCCGTCTGCGCCACCTGCTGTTCCTGCGGCGTCTTGAACGGCGACAGCTGTTTCTGCCCCGTCACCACGGTGCTGCCGCTCATCTGCGGCGGTTGCAGCCCCAACTGGTTGGCCAACTGCGGCTGCGAGACTACGGTTCCCACCTTCTGCGCCAGTTGCCCCTCATCCAGAACCACGGACTGCATGCGGATTGGCGAGCCCGGCTTGCTGGCCTCGTCGATGATTTCCTGGAACCGATCGTGCGCCACGATGTTGAGCCGGTCCACCGCCATCACTCCGGTGCGCCGGCCATAGGGCAGGCGCAGGCCACGGCCGATGGACTGCTCGATCAGGATGCGCGCATTGGCCGCGCGCAGCGGCACGATGGTGTACAGGTTGGTCACGTCCCAGCCTTCTTTCAGCATGTTGACGTGAATCACGATCTCAGTCGGCTCGTCGCCATGCTCGACCTTCAGCAGCCGCGCAATCATTTCCTCTTCTTCGGCGCCGGTCTTGCTGGAGTCCACCTGGATAACCTTGTCCTTGTAGCGGCCCTCGAAGAAGGTTTCAGACTGAATCAACTGCAGCAACTGACTGGCGTGCGTGGTGTCACGCGCGATCACCAGCAGAAACGGTTTCACGATCGGTTTGCCGGTTTCGCGCGCGTAGGTTTCCAGCTCCACCTTCACGCTCTCATGCAGGCGCAGGCCGTCTTCCAGCTTCAACCGCTCGATCTCCTCCGCCGACATGCCCCTGGGGTCGAAATTCTTGCGCGTGACCACCGCCGGCTCTTTGACGAAGCCGTCAGCCATGGCGCGGCCCAGCGGGTAGTCGTAGATCACGTTCTTGAACTGGTTCGCGCCACGGCTGGTTTCCACGAAGGGCGTGGCGGTCAGTTCCAGGCCGAGAATGGGCTTGAGTTCGTTGATGGCGCGCAGCCCCGCGCTGGCCCGGTAGCGGTGCGACTCGTCCATCAGCAGCACCAGGTCCGGCAGCCCGGCCAGGTAGTCGAAGTAGCTTTCGCCGATGTACTCGGACAGCCGTTTGATGCGCGGCGCCCGGCCGCCGCGCACCTCGGAGTTGATCTTCGAAATGTTGAAGATATTGACGCGCACCCCGCCAAAGAGAAGGCCGCTGGTCGGGTCGCGCTGGTCGTAGTTATCGCCGGTGATGATCGCCGGCGGGTTGACCGCGAACTCGGCAATGCCCTTGAACACATACTTCGGCGTGTTGGGCGTGAAGTCGGCGATGAGCTTGTTGTAGATGGTGAGATTGGGCGCCAGCACGAAGAAATTGTTGATGCTGTGCGCCAGGTGCAGATAGCTGATGAAGGCGCCCATCAGCCGCGTCTTGCCCACGCCGGTGGCCAACGCAAAGCACAGCGAGGGGAACTCCCGCTCGAAGTCGGTGACGGACGGAAACTCGCTGCGGATCACCTCCAGCGCCGCCGCCACGTCCGCGCCCTTGACCGGCGGCAGTATTTCCGTCACCCGGTCCAGCAACTCAAGCGAATGCCGCTGCGGCGGCCGCAGGGACAGCCGTCCAGCGATGGCGTTGACGTGGCGGTTCATGCGGGCGGCCCTCTACTGATTCCACTCACTGGCAGACGTCCATAAGCGTCCATAAACGTCCATAACAGGGCCATAACGATGTTCCTAGGCGGTTCCGGGGGCAACGTAAGTCCTTGATTTTCGTTCTCCCTTAGGCAAAAGCTTGCCCTTGCCCACCATCTTTTTGAGCAACAGGGTGGCTTGCCGTTCCGAAAGCCCGCAAAGCTCTGCCACCTTGGCGCGCCGGATGCTGCCATGAGCCCGCACGTATTCCTCGACGAGTGCTTCCTGGCGCAGCGGCTCCAGGCCATGCACTCTGACATAAGCTTCCGGTTGACCCGTCGCGCTATAGAGACGGGCGGCAAGGTGATAGGCCCTCCCGCGCCCTTCTCCGCGCGCCTCAACCAAGCCCTCCTCCATCAACCGCTCAAGCACGGCCCGCGCTTCCGCGACGGACCGCTGTATATCGGCCGCGACCTCGTCGGATGTGATCCGGCGTTCATGGAACAAACGATTCAGCACGATCATCTGATCCACAGTCAATGGTCCGCGCTGTCGCTCCCGCTCAAAGACCAGCGCTGCGAAATTCAGGGACTCCTGACCTCCGCGCAACGTCAGCCGCACGCCGGTTGCATCAGAGCGTGAATAGTCAGGTGCAGGCCGCCCATAGCGGAGCTGGCCGAGATAGACCTTGTCCACCCCGCGGCCCGTCTGCTCCACCAGACCGATGCGCTTGGCTGCGGCATACAGCCGCGCATTCCTGGGCAAAGGCTCATGCACCAGAATGTTGGCCGGCGTCACGCCCTCCGGGAAGCCACCCGGACTGCTCAGTTCCAGACGGTCTGGATGCCACTGCACATAGACCGCCGCCATGCGGCGGTAGTCGCGATGGAACAGGGCATTCAGCAAAGCCTCACGGAAGGCGCCGCGGGAGTAGTCCGGCACCGGAACGCGGATCAATCCCACCTGAATCTCGCGTTCCTGCACCCGCGCATCAAACCGCGCCAGAATCAGCTCGGACAATTCCAGCAAAGGTTGCCGGAAGAAATCATTGACCCGCACATCAGCGTCAGCGGTCAGCACCTGAAACGCTGCCTCGTGGGTCGGCAAATACCGCTCAAGCTCAGCCTGTCGGCCAAACAGCAGCAAACCCGCCATGGTGGGCACCAGATCGTCACCCTGCGTTTCCACCACCTGGAGCGCCTTGGCCATCTCGCGATCATCGAGGTCCAGCAGCGTCGTGTCACCGCGCAGCGCGGCGATCAGTTGTCGCGCCCGCTCGAACTGCAAGGGATCGAGCGCGCGCCAGCCGGCTTCCTGGCAAAGTCCCGCCGAAAAATCCTCCGCGCCGAGCGCGGCATGCCGTCCGGCCTGTTGATGCGGGAAATACGGCTCGCACGCCGGCCCGTGACCGGCCATGACCCGGCGCAGGCACACACCGTCCGATGTTGACACCACGGTGTTGGCGCGCGGTACGTTCAGGCAAAGCACCTGCCCCTCTGGAGCCGTGACCAGCTCCACGCCCACCTCGACGCCCGGAACCGTGCGGCTGCGAATCAGCGCCTGCAGGCGTGCCGCATCGGTATTGCCGTCATGTCGAAGGCGTGAGCCGCTGATCCGGCCGTCGTTCTCCACCCCGACCAGCAACCACCCGCCTTGTGCATTGGTAAGGCAAACCACAGCCTCGACCAAATCGCGGTCATTTAACCGCTCACGCCGCTCGCTCTTGAATTCCAGCGTGAGCGATTCGCCACCTGCAATCAGCACCTTGAGTGCGGCCAGGTCCATGCGGATTACAGCTCCAGTGCCTGCTGCCCCGACTGCTCATCTCCCCCTCCCCCTGCGGGAGGGGGCTGGGGGGAGGGGGGCGCTTTTGGCAGGGTCTCCACCCGCAGGCTGTAATCGTCCCTGCCCCACTCGCAGCGCGAAAGCACCTGCTTGGGAATCTTCTTGACCGTCAGGTTCGGATAATCGCCCCGGCCGCGGAAGGCGGTGCACAGCACCAGCAGCGAGCGCTGCGGCCCCATCTCGTCGGAAAGCTGCTGCAACTGCTCATGGCTGAGCATCGCGGTGGTGACGTAGATGAAATCGCGCTCGGTGGAATGGCCGTGCTGCCAGTACACCGTGTCGCTGGGCGCGTAGGTGAAGCCCTCCAGCTTGCACAGCGCCTCGGCCAGCATGGTGGCGTTGTACTGCTGAGAGATCACCCAGTTGCCCCACTTGTCCTTTTCGAGCAGAGAGGGCGCCAGCCGGTAATAGCGAAACCCTCCGCCGCCTTTCCAGCCCACGGCCTCGGTGATTCCGCCCGGGTCTTCCCCATCAATGACTTTCTTCAGGCGCGGAATGATGTGCGTGTGGCAGTGCTCGCCCAGCTCCACCATGATCCAGCGGCGGCCCATCTTGTGAGCCACTGCGCCGGTCGTGCCGGAGCCAGCGAAGGAGTCGAGGACGAGGTCGCCGGGATTGGTGGCGATGTGAAGAACTCGTTCGAGTAGACCTTCCGGCTTCGGGTTATCGAAAACAGGCACATCCGGCAGAAGCTGTAGCAAACCTTTCTTAGCATCATCGTTCGTGCGGACTTCTGACGCAGGCCAGATAGTTTCAGGGGTCAGCCCTTTATCCTCGTTATCTCGAAGGTACTTCTTGATGCGCGGAGCATTGTCGCCATTGGAACCAAACCAAATATTCCCAGCGGCGATTTCTTGCTCCATTCGCTCTTTCGTGTACAGCCAGCAACGTCCTTTGGGCGGATCGATTTCGCGGCCTGATGGCAGCTTGAGCTTGTAAAACTGGCTCGGGGTTGCGTGGCCAGCCTGTGCATTTGCCGATACCGACTGCCACGGACCACGGGGGTCATTGTCCGGGTTTTTGTACCGAGACAAGACTTCGTCACTCAGGCCCAAAGGGTTTCGGACACGCTCAAACTCAGGCTTCTCTTTTCCGTATACGAGTAAGTGGTCGTGGTTAAACGAAAAGATACGGCGATTCTCACGCGACGTGCGTTTCTCCCAGATCATATTCGCCACGAAGTTCGCCCGCCCAAACACCTCATCGCACAACACCTTCAAATAATGCGCCTCGTTGTCGTCGATGGTGACCCACAGCGAACCATCTTCGGACAGCAGCCGCCGGATGATCTCCAGCCGGTCGCGCATCAGGGATAGCCAGATGGAATGCTCAAGCCCGTCGTCGTAATGGGTGAACGCGCTGCCGGTGTTGTAGGGCGGGTCTATGAATACACACTTCACCTTACCCGCAAACTCCGCTTCCAGCGCCTTCAACGCCAGCAGGTTGTCGCCGAAGATCAGCCGATTATCGAAGATGTCCTTGTCCGTCACCCGCTGCTTGGCGTGATACGACCTCTCCGGATCCTCCAGCAGAATCCGCGGCTCCAGCTTCGGTCGGTTCTCCTTCCCGATCCAGGTGAGTTCGAGTTTTTGTTTTCTCGCCATTTGCAAACTGATCCAGATTGATATGTCGTGTTTGCGTAACTTGACTGCGAACAACTTATGGCGGCGTCCCCCTGTGGACCACGCCTAACGCCCGATCTACGAATGTTTTCAGTTCGGCCGCTGTCACCACGGCGGTATCTGCGTCCAGATTCGTATCGTGATGGAATTGGCCGGCGTAGTCATTTATCTCGCTCAGTTCATCCACCAGATTTTTTGCGTGGTACAGCGGGCTTGGAGCTGCTGAATCACGTATCAGTCCCACTACCTGACCGAACAGCAAATCTTTGGAAAGTAGACCGGGAAATCGGCGATGAAGGTAGCCTTCCAACATAGGGCGAATTGCCTTAGCTACCGATTTTGGATC
>JAGWMX010000100.1 GCA_028871525.1 Gammaproteobacteria bacterium | reverse complement strand
TGCCTGTTGTGCGCGAGAACCCAAATAAATCAGCGTCACCCGCCCTGAATCGGGCGCCAAGCACAGCGATTTTGATCGCTGAATAACCCACCGCGTCGCTCATGCCTGCCCGTCAGTGCCCACACATTCGTTTTTCAGACCTTCCCTAGGTGGCGGTTGCATCGCCGTCAAGAATCGCCGTCAAGATGCATGGATGGCGATCGGGTGATCGCCGGCGCTCGCGCGCCGCGGTTCCGGGCGAAGCGGTTTTTCGCCGTTGGCGGCGGTCGGGCCAAGCCCGCATGAATGTCCGATCGATGATCGCGCCTGACGATGCGCCTGCCGACCTGACAGCGATGCATGACAAGGCGCTGGTCGATGCTTTTTTGGCTGGATCCGGCGCTGCGTTGGTGGTGCTGGTGCGACGTCTGCAGCCGTCGCTGATTCGTGTCGCCGGAGCCGTCGTCGGCAGCGAACGGGCGGAGGACATCACCCAGGAGGCGTGGATCAGGATTCTTCGTGGGCTGCCGGAGTTTCGGTGGGGGTCGGCGCTCAAGACCTGGGCCATCCGCGTCACTCTCAATCAGGCCTATAGCGATTTGCGCCGGCAACGGCGGCAGATCGTCGTCGATCCGTCGACGGACGAGCATTTCGACGCACGCGGGCGCTGGCGCGAACGGCCCCAGGCGTGGCACCAGGACACTCCCGAGGCGATACTGGCATCCGCGCAGTTGAGCGACGTGATCCGGAAAGAACTCGACGCGCTGCCCGAAGCTCAACGCCTGGCCGTGTTGCTGCGCGATGTGGAAGGGCTCGAGATGGGAGCGGTGTGTAACATTCTCGAAGTTAGTGCATCCAATGCCCGTGTGCTGTTACATCGAGGGCGCAACAAACTGCGCGAAGCCATCGACGCGTTCCAGGCTGGACATTAATCATGCTCAAGTGTAGACAAGTCAATGAAAAGGCCAGCGCACTGCTGGACGATGCGCTGTCGCACCGCGAATACTGGGCGCTGCAAATGCATCTGCTGTTGTGCCGGAATTGCCGTCGCTACCTGAGTCAATTGCAGGCGACCGTGGGTGTGGTCAAGGCGCTCGGGAATCGGTCGGCAGAATCGCCCGAGCATGAGCTTCAGGCGGCAGCATTGGCGCAGCGCCTGCAGTTTTTCGTCGAGCGCTGAATTGTATTTATTTTTAATTGAAATCAATAAACTGAGAAAACTTCTTAGAGTCAGCGACGTGGGGCTGTAACAACTCGCGGGCCATCCCCGTCTAACTTGCAGCAAGGGTGCAAACGAGGAGCGATACATGAATGTTTACGTACGCAGCATGATCGGCGGATTTGTCGCCACCGTGGTTTTGTCGATTTTGATGGTCATGAAGTCGAAAATGGGGCTGATGCCCGACCTTGACGTGATCAAAATGCTCAGCGGCATGGCTCACTCCCGCATGGGAATTGACGCTGGCCCGGCGTTCGGCTGGGTGATGCACTTCATGATCGGCACCGTGCTTTGGGGCGTGCTGTTTGCGCTGTTGTACGGGCGACTGCCCGGCGGCGATCCGATCGGCAAGGGCATCGTCTTCGGTCTCGGCGCCTGGCTGTTGATGATGCTGCTGCCGATGCCGATGGCCGGCGCCGGCCTGTTCGGCATGAAGATGGGCATGATGGCGCCGGTGATGACCCTGGTGCTGCACGTGATCTGGGGCGCGGTGCTCGGGTGGGTCTTCGGCGCGTTGGGCCCCAAGACGAGCGTGCCGGCCTGAAAGCGGGTTGCGGCTCGATCGATGGTTCGGCTACGACGACCCGAGGTCGTGACAGGCTTGTGATCGAGATTTCGTAATTCGGTCGGTGCGGCACCACCGCGGTATTTGCGGTCTCGTCGGCCGCAGGTGTTGTTTGTCTTCGATCCGATGCGATTTGGCCTTTGTCGCCGGCTGGATCAAGCCGTTGGCCGGGGTTCGAGCTGCAAAAGATTCACGCTTCCCGGACAGATTGCTGCAGTGACGCGAACGGTGGATTTGCAGCGTTTTTTGGCGTGCGCCGGCTATTGGCGGCGCAACTTGCGCCGGTGCGGCAGATGCCGGTTGCGTTGCTTTACATTGTTGATATCTGGAGTTGTCAATGGCGGCTGTTGGCTCATCATCCCGCTCCCGTTCGGCGCTGCGCGTCGTCACCTTGATCGTCGGCGCCGCGGTGGTGTTGGCGGCTGCCGGGGTGCGCGCGCAGGACGCGCAGGATAAGGGAACGAACGCCAAGGCTGACAGCACCAAGAATCAAAGCGGCGTCGTACAGCTCGGCGGCGTGGAGGTGAAAGGCAAGGCGCCAAAGGATAATGTCCTGCCATCGAAGGCGCCGGTGGATGGTCCATTCGGACCCAATCGCAGGGTACTGGATATCCCGCGCTCGGTGACGCCGGTGACCGCGCAGCTGATGGATCAGGCCAGCATCAAGGACATGCGTGATCTGATGAAAGTGGCGCCGGATACGTATGCACCGGCCGGTTTCGGCGCCGCCAGCCTGCCGGAGATCCGTGGCCAGCTCGGCGAGCTGTTCGAAGACGGCGTGCGCCGGCAGGGTGGCAACAACGGTTTCGGCCTGCCGCTGTCGTTCAACGGCGTCGATCAGATCAACGTGGTTAAAGGTCCGCCGCCGGTGCTCTACGGCACCACCCAGCGTGTCGGCGGTTTCATCGATCTGGTGCCGAAAGCCCCGGACCTTGATCAGGCACAGGGTCTGGTCGATGTTTCCGGCGGCACCTGGAACCGCTACCGCGAACAGCTCGACTACTCCACGCCGATCGATCCGGGCCGCTCCGGCGTGCGCCTGAGTTACGAGCAACGCAACGAGGGCAGTTACTACCAGTTCGCCCACTACATCAGCCGCGATCTGTTCGGCGCCTACCGGCTCAAGCCGGACGACCGCAGCCAGCTCGACGCCAGCTTCGAGGTCTATCACGTCAACTTCACCGACATCGCCGGCATCAACCGGCCGACCCAGGCGCTGATCGACAACGGCACCTACATCACCGGCCAGGGCGTGCAGCCCGACGGCTCGACGGTGCCTGGAGCGTTCGCGGTCATCAGTCCGACCGGTACCGTGAAACTGCCGCGCAGCACGGTGCTGACGTATCCGGGCGATATCGATCACGACAACACCTATCTCGGCCACGTCAAGTATCAGCGCGCGCTGGCCGATGGCGTACGTCTGATCAATCGCACCTATTACCAGCACCTGTCGCGCGAGGAAATCTCCGGCAGCAGTTTCGTCGAGATCATCAAAGGCGCGGATACGGTCGAAAACCGCACCGAACTGGTGTTCGACTACGATCTGCCGCTTTTCGGCAGTTCGTTGCGTAACCAGTCCGATACCGGCGTGGATTACCGCTACAACCGGGTGCTCGGTTACAGCCAGTTCGATACCGAAGCCGATCTGCCGGGCGATCTGACCGGCCCGGTCAGCAACCGCTTCATCCCGCTGACCGACGCGCAGAAGGCGCAGTTGGTGCAGCTCCAGCCCGGCCTTTACGTCTCCCCGGGCGCTGGCTATGGCGGTCGATTCCTGGTTTCGGACACGACCGATTCGGTCAGTCACCAGGTCGGGTTCTTCTATCAGCACGAAACACAGTTCTCGCGGCATTGGAGCGCGATTGCAGGGTTTCGTGGCGACACCTACGTGGTCAACGCGCGCGATCCGATTCCACCGCCCGGATTTACCGCGGCGCATGATTCGATCACCCGTTTTTTGCCTGCCGGCAACTTCAGCCTGAACTACAAGCCGATCGACTCCATCTCGACTTATGCCGCCTGGAGCTTCAGCCAGTCCACCTCCAACAGCATCGGCGGCGGCACGCCGCTGGGCGCCGACGGCAGGATCGATCCACGCAATTTTTCCACCGACAGCCGGCTGTACGAGGTCGGCATCAAGATCGCGCCGCCCGACGCCAACTGGTACGCAGATACCTCGCTGTTCAAGCAGAAACGCACGCTGCGCAACCGCGACGGCAGCAACTCCGGTATCCGCACGCTCGGCGCCGAAGCGCAGTTGTCCTACCAGCCGATCCAGCGCGCGTTCGTAATACTATCCGGCAGCTATCTGGACGCCCACTTCGATCATTCCACTGTGTTTCAGGACACCCGCCAGGTCGCCGACGCCTTTGACTGCTCGCGTCCGGACATTATCTGTGGCACCGGCGTCGGCGCGCCGAATTTCGCGGCCTTCCCGAACGCGAACGGACGCCTGCAGGGGGTTCCGCGCATCCTGGCTTCGCTGGTTTCCGGCTACGAGACGCCGGTCGGGCTGGGCGCAACGGTGGCACTGCGCTATACCAGTTCGTTTCCGCTGGACTATCTGCAGACCGTGGTGGTGCCCAGCCAGTACACGCTCGACACCTCGGTCTACTACCGCTACAGGCCGACCAGGACCGAGCTGCGGGTGGACGTGTTCAATGTCACCGACCAGCGCAATTTTGCCCCGGTGTTCGACGGTGGCTATTTCGGCGCCACCGACGTGTTTCCGGAACTGCCGGTCAACGTGATGGTGTCGATACGGCAGCGGTTTTAAGCTGTTCGGGTCATGCGATACGTTTATTGGGCATTGCCGCTGATTCTGGGACTGTCCGCCTGCGGACACTCGCAGGCGCCGGCCGCGGCGGACCCGCGCGCGCTGGCCTGGCCGGCCGTCGAGCAGGCCGCGCGCGGGCAGACGGTGACGCTTGCGATGTGGCAGGGCGACCCGCAGATCAACGCCTACATGCAGGATTACGTGGTGCCGCGGCTGAAAAAGAACCACGGCATCACGCTGCGCATCGTGCCGGGGCAGGGCAATACCCTGGTATCGACGCTGATGACCGAGGCCGAGGCCGGCCGCGCCACCAGCCCGATCGATCTGGTCTGGATCAACGGCGAGACCTTCTATCAGTTGCGTCAGATCCACGCGCTGTTCGGGCCGTTTACCGACAAGCTGCCGAACAACCGCTACGTCGACTGGGCCAATCCGTTCATCGCCAACGATTTCCAGCAACCGGTGGACGGCATGGAGTGCCCCTGGGGCAACGTGCAGCTGCTGTTGATCACCGACCGGGCCAAGGTGCCGCAGCCGCCGCGCACGCCAGACGCCTTGGCTGCGTGGATTCACGCCCATCCCGGGCGCTTCAGCTTCGACACCGGTTTCACCGGCATGAGCTTTCTGAAATCGCTGCTGTACGCGTTCGCCGATTCGCCGCAGCAGTTGCAGGGGCCGTTCAATGCCACCGTCTACCACCGGCTGCGCGATCGGGTGTTCGACTGGGTGCGCTCGGTGCGCAAGGATCTGTGGCGTCACGGCGACACCTTCCCCAGCAGCGTCGCCCAGCTCAATCAGTTGTTTGCCAACGGCGAAGTCGATTTCACCATGAGCTTCAACGACGGCCAGGTCGACAACAAGATCGACAGCGGTCTGTTTCCGAAAACTGCCGAGGCGTTCGTGCTGACCAGCGGCACGCTGCAGAACAGCCACTACATCGGCATCGTTGCCGGCTCGGAGCACAAGGCGGCGGCGATGGTGGTGGCCAATTTCCTGATCTCGCCCGCCGCGCAGTGGCAAAAGCTCAAGCCGTCGGTGTGGGGCGACGGCACCGTGCTCGACCTCCAAAAGCTGCCGCCAGACTGGCGCCAGCGCTTCGAGCACGTACCCGGCCGCAGCCATGCGCCGCTGCGGGCGGCGATTCGGCCCTACGCGCGGCCCGAGCCGGCGCCCGAAACCATGATCCACATTTCGGACGATTTCCGGCAAGAGATTCTCGGTCGTGCGGGTGGGTAGACCTTCGCCGTGGACGCTGCTGCTGGTGCTGGCCACCACCGGCCCGGTGTTGCTGGCGCTGACGTTCATGCTCGGCTATGCCTTCGGCGGTATCGGTCTGTTGTCGCAGGGCTGGACGCTGCGCCACTGGCAGGCGGTGCTGGCCGACCGTCAGACCTGGATCGCATTGGCCTACAGCCTCTACGTGGCGGCACTGAGCCTGGCCGGTTCGATGCTGCTGGCGCTGACGATTGTGTTCGCGCTGGGCGCGCGGCTGCGCCGCGGGCTGCTGGGTGTGCTGCTGTACGTGCCGTTGACGATCCCGCCGGTGGTGGCGGCGCTGCTGACGGTGGAGCTGTTCAGCGGCGCCGGCCTGCTGGCGCGCCTGGCCTATGCGCTGGGCTGGATCGCGCAGCCGTCGGATTTTCCGGCGCTGGTCTTTTCCGCCGACGGCAGCGGCATCGTGCTGGCACATTTCGGCCTGGTGACGCCGTTCCTGGTGCTGCTGTTCGACCGCGTCCGCCGCAACGAGCGCGTCGACGCACTGATGCAGCTGTCACAGACGCTGGGCGCGACGCGCGCGCAGGCGCTGCGGCGAGTGGCGCTGCCGGTGATCCTGTGCGCCGCGCGGCCGGCGCTGAACGTCTATCTGATCGTGCTGGTCGGCGCCTTCGAGATTCCGCTGATGGTCGGTGCGCAGCTGCCATCGATGATCTCGGTGCTGATCTGGAACCGCTTCGCCCAGTTTGATCTCAGCACCAAGCCGCAGGCCTACGTGCTGGCGGCGCTGTACACCGCGTTGATGGTATCCGGCCTGCTGCTGGCGCGGCGGTCGGCAATGACCGCCGGGGCAGCGCGATGATCCAACGTATGCTGGCCGGATTGCTGAGCCTGCTGCTGATTACGCCGATGGCGCTGCTGCTGCTGCTGTCGTTTTCCCGCCACTGGATTTTCCCCGATCTGCTGCCGGCGCAGTGGCAGCTGCGCCAGTGGAGCGAACTGCTGCACGGCAACTCCGAACTGGCGCGGGCGACATTGCGTTCGCTGGCGATGGCCACCGGCGTGGCCTTATCGTCGACCGCGCTGGCGCTGCCGACCAGCCGTGGCGTCGCCCGTCATCGCCGTCGCGGCACGCTGCTGACACTGGCCTACCTGCCGTTCGCGGTGTCGCCGGTGGTGCTCGGCGCCAGCCTGCTGTACGTGTTCCTGCGCCTGCATCTGGCAGGCGGCACCGGCGGCGTGATGCTGGGTCAGTTCGTATTCGCCTATGCCTACGCGGTGATCCTGCTGACCTCGCTGTGGAATCCGGAAGCCGAGTCACTGGCGGGTCTGGCGACAACCCTGGGCGCTTCGCCGGCGCAGCTGTGGTGGCGGGTGCTGGTGCCGCGCGCGCTGCCGCTGCTGGCGGTGTGCCTGTTCCAGACTTTCCTGATCAGCTGGTTCGACTATGCGCTGGAGCTGCTGATCGGCAGCGGCCTGGTGGATACACTGACCATCCGCCTGTTTCAGTATTTCAGCGCCGGCGACACGCGCCTGGCGGCGACCTGCGCGCTGCTGTTGATGGCGCCGCCGCTGCTCGGGCTGGTGCTGAATCAGCGCCTGTTGTCGGCGGGACTGCTGTTCCGGGGACTCGAACACGATGACTGATCCAGGGACTGATCGAGACCGCCAGGCGTTGCGGGTCGAGCGGCTGGGCGTTGCGTTCGACGGGCGGCCGCTGCTGCACGATATCACCTTCGGCGTGCGCGGTGGCCAGACTCTGGCCATCGTCGGCGCTTCCGGCTGCGGCAAGACCACGTTGCTCAAGGCCATCGCCGGCCTGCTGCCGACCGTCGGCGGCCGCATCCAGCTCGGCGCACGTGCCATCGAGGCGCTGCCGGCGCGCACCCGCAACGCGGTCTATCTTTACCAAGAGCCGCTGCTGTTCCCGCACCTGGACGTGTTCGGCAACGTCGCTTTCGGCCTGCGCCTGCGTGGTCTGCGCGGTGCCGACCTGGAACAGCGCGTGATGGCGATGCTGGAACAGCTGCAACTGGCCGCGCTGGCGCGGCGGCGGCCACAGGCGCTGTCCGGCGGTCAGCGGCAGCGCGTCGCCTTTGGCCGCGCGCTGATCGTCGAGCCGGCGCTGCTGCTGCTGGACGAACCGTTCAGCAATCTCGATCCCGAGGCACGCGCCGACATGCAGGCGCTGTTCCGCAACGTCGCCGCCGCCCGCGGCATCACCGCCATTTTCGTCACCCACGACGTCAAGGAATCGCTGCTGGTCGGCGACGCCTTCGCGCTGCTGCGGGAAGGGCGGCTGCAGATCTACGCCGATCGCCAGGCGTTCTGCGCCGATCCGGCCAGCGGCGTCGGCCGCGAGGCCGGATTCTGGCGCGAGATGACCAACGAGGTGCCTCACATTCCGGGTCGATCCTGATCCAGGAGAATTGAATGGACGCCTCCCACCCCGTGAGCGCTGAACACGAGTGATCCACCGCGCCGGTCACCTTCGGCAGAGCGGGACCTGCGGCGCCCGGCGCCGTGGATAACTCTGCGGTGGTGGTGGGTTGAAGGGTGGACCCTCACGGG
>JAGWMX010000099.1 GCA_028871525.1 Gammaproteobacteria bacterium | reverse complement strand
TAAATTGCTGAATCTGTTTTTCATGGTATTGCCCGGCGCGATGGCGATCGTGCTGCTACCGCACCTCGAACATCCGGACGCGGTATATCCGGAAATGGTGCGACACTTCACTCCCGCGGGGTTGACCGGATTGATCGTCGCTGGTCTGCTGGCTGCGCTGATGTCCAGCGTGTCAGCGATCCTGAATTCGGCGGCGACCCTGGTGACGGTGGATTTCATCGCCCCGCGCCGACCGGATCTGTCACCGCGGCAACTGGCGCGACTGGGCCGCTGGTTGACCTTGGGCATCGCCCTACTGGCCGCGGTATGGGCGCCGATGATCCGGGAATTCCACGGTCTGTTCGCCTACATGCAGCAACTGTTCGGGTATATCGCCAGCCCTTTGGTGGCGGTATTTCTGATCGGTTTATGGGATCGGCGTCTGGGCGCCACCGCCGCGCTGCGGGGTCTGATCACCGGCCACGTGTTCAGCGCACTGCTGTTTGTCGTCCGGCAGACCGGTATTATCGCCATTCACTTCACCGTCATCGCCGGCATCGTCTGTGCCGCGACGGCGCTGTTCACCTACTGCTGGATGCTTTGGCTCGGCGCCGCCGACCGGCCGACGCCGGCCGACGTCCGCATCGCATTGGTCGCGCGCGCGGGACTGCAGCGTGTGCCGCGCGAAGTGGTAATCGGTAGCGGAATCATCTTGTTGCTGACCGCAGCGCTGCTGTTTGTTTTTGATTGACGCTGGCCGCCGCTCCAACCGCGTCCAGAAAGCCCTGGCTCCAGCGGCGGATGTCGTAGTGGCGTACCACGTCGAACAGTTCCCGCATCCGCCCCTCGGCCTCGGCGCGACCCAGTGTGATGCCGCGATAGATATTGTCGACCAGATCCTGTGGATCGTGTGGGTTGGTCAGCAATGCGCCTTTCAGTTCGGCCGCGGCTCCGGCAAACTCGGACAACACCAGCACACCGCGACCGCCGCTCAGACCTTGGGTGGCGACATATTCCTTCGACACCAGATTGAGCCCATCGCGCAGCGGCGTGATCCACATCACGTCGGCCATCGCGTACCAGGCGACGACCTGCTCGAACGGCAGGCTGCGTGCAAAGAATTGCACCGGAGTCCAGCCGAAATCCGAAAAATGACCGTTGATGCGACCGACGGCCTCCTCAATCTGCGTTTTCAGGCCGCGGTAGACGCTCATCTCCGCCGCCGCTGGCACACAGACCAGCGTCAGTACCACTCGGCCGCACAGGTCCGGATGTTCTTCAAGCAGCCGTTCGAAGGCCAGCAATTTCTCCAGCGTGCCCTTGGTGTAGTCCAGTCGTTCGATCGACAGCACCAGGCGCAGGCCGTTCAGTTGGCGCCGCAATTCCGCTATTTTCTGCTTGACGTCGCCGCGCGCCAGTGTCTGCGCGACGCGATCGACGTCGATACCCACTGGATGCGCTCCGAGCGCCACCACGCGGCCGCTGACTTCGATTTCGGTGGTGACCTGGTCCAGGCCCACCGCGCAGCCGTAGGTCATGAAACGTGGCGCACAGTGGCGGCGCGTCAACGTCTGGGTCGGCATCGATCCGCGCACCACGTCGACGAAGTTTTCGGCCTGGCGCGGGATGTGGAAGCCGATGTAATCGCAGTGCAACAGACTGCCGACGATCTGCCGCCGCCACGGCAAGACATTGAACACGTCAGCGGAAGGGAAATACGTGTGATGAAAGAAAGCGATCTTCAGGTCAGGCCGCAGTTCGCGCAGGTAGGCCGGCACCATCCATAGGTTGTAGTCGTGAATCCACACCGTGGCGCCGCCGGCGGCTTCCTTGGCGGTGCGCTCAGCGAATGCCTTGTTGACCTGCAGGAACACCTGCCAGTGCGCTTCCTTGAACACCGCGCGTTCCCAGAACGTGTGCAGTAGCGGCCAGAACGCCTCCTTGGAAAACGCTTTGTAGAAGATGTCGACCTCGCGCTTGGACAGCGGTACGCGCGCTGCCACCAGTCTGGGATAGCGCTTGCGGTCGATGTCGGTGTGCACCTGAAATTCGCCGTTTCTGGGGTCGTGGATCGACCACGCCACCCACGATCCCTCGCGGCCATCACCGAAAAACCCCAATAGGGTCGGGATGATGCCGTTGGGCGAATTCGGACGTCGCCGCTGCACGCGGTCGCCGACGCGCACCTCTTCGTACGGCAGCCGGTGATAGACCATCACTAGGCGCGCGTGTCCGGGCTCGGCGTTTGGGGGCGCGATGCCCGCCACACCCTTGGAACCGAGGAACCCGAAATGGGTCAGCGCTTCGAGAATACCGCCACCGCCTGCCTGCTTGGCGTGAAATACCCGCGAGCGGCCGCGGGTGGCCCGCAACAACGCAGCCTCCGAGCGCCCGACGCAGACGCCTTTGAATCCAGCTTCGAACATCGCCAGGTCATTGAGGGTGTCGCCGGCGACCAGCACTGCATCGTGGTCGATGCCGAGGTGCTCGATCAACGCCTTCAGCGTACTGCCTTTGTTGATTCCGGCGGGGAGTACGTCGAGGTAGTGATCAGCCGAATATAGCAACTCGCAGCCAAGTTCGCGCGCGGCGTGCTCTACCTCCGACGTCACTGCATCAGCCTTACAGTAAAACGAGCAGCGACGCTGCTGCGGCACGCTCTGGCGCTCCAGTTCGGGGAAGCGGGCGAATGCGGCAGCGACTTTTTGTTCCCCCGGCCAACGCGCGTCAAGATCACTCTGCAGTGGCTGCACCGGCTGGTGTTCGGCGCCATCGACCACGGTGGCGCCGACATCGCAGATCAGGTAATCGGGGGTCGGAATGGTCGGGTCGACCAGCACCGGCAGGACCGTTTCCAGGCCGCGCCCGGTGACGAAGACCAGACGAATGTCGTCACGGTCGGCGAGCAGGCGGTACAGGCGCAGACGTGCTTCCCGGCTTCCTCCAAGGAAGGTTCCGTCCAAATCGGTGGCAAGCAGCATGGGTCTCGGTCGGGTCGGCGCACGCTTTGCACAGCCCAACATATCATGTGAATACACAAAAAGTATAACTTGCCGGGCGCCCTCATTACAAGCCTTAGAAATGAAATCTTCTACGGCAAAACAAGCTTCGACATGCCTTATAGATTTAAATTTTTAATGTTTTTCTGTGCGCAGAAATATAAAATTCAAGCGGTTGTCCACCAGCCCGCAAGCCAAAATTTTTGTAAAATGTGTATAATCCATATGTATTTCATAAAATATCGATAAACTATTTAGTTATACGCTTGGAATATGGCCGAGTGCTGCTGCCTTAACTTGCCGAGTGAGGTCATCGACCAACGGCCGCTATCGGCTTCGCCGCGGGGCTATACTTGAACCAGCATTATTTCAGTCGCAACCGATCGGCCCTGTGTTGGCCGGCGTGAGGAGGTGTCCTTGAACAGTGCGGTCGTGCCACAGATTACCGGTGTGCAGACGCAGACGGCGTGCATCAGCGAACTGTTTGCGCGGCAAGGTGAGACGGCGATCCGGCTTCGCACTTCTACAGCCGCTGAGCGGCTGGCTAAGATCGACCGGCTCAAGGTCGCGGTGCTGGCGCGCGCGCAGGCGTTGCGCGAGGCCGGCGCCGAAGATTTTCGCAAGCCGCCGGCCGAAGTCGATCTGGCTGAAATTCTGCCGGTCGTCGCCGAAGCCAACGAGGCGCGGCGCAAGCTCAAAAAATGGATGCGCCCGCAGCGGGTGCGCCCGACCCGTGCAATGTTCGGCACCCGGGGCTGGATCCAGTATCAGCCGAAAGGTCGCTGTCTGATCATCTCGCCGTGGAATTACCCGGTGAATCTGACGTTCGGCCCGCTGATCTCGGCGATTGCAGCGGGCAACACGGCGATTCTGAAGCCATCGGAGCTGACACCCAACCTGTCGCGGGTAATGGCAGAGTTGGTGCGTGAGACTTTCCCCGGGGATGAAATTGCGTTATTCGAAGGCGATGCCACGGTCGCCCAGGCGCTGCTGGAGTTGCCGTTCGACCACATCTTCTTCACCGGCAGCCCGGCGATCGGCAAGCAGGTCATGACGGCCGCGGCCAAACATCTGGCCAGCGTCACGCTGGAACTGGGGGGCAAGAGCCCGACGATCATTGATGCCGGTGCTGACCTCGATGCTGCCGCGCGCAACATCCTGTGGTCGAAATTCACCAACGACGGCCAGACCTGTATCGCGCCGGACCACATCTACGTCCACACTTCGATCAAGGACGCTTTCGTCGCCAGATGCCGCGAGGTACTGGAGACGACCTATGGCGCTGAGTCGCCGCAGCAGTTGCAAGGCCCGGATCTGGCGCGCATCGTCAACGCGCGCCATACCGTGCGGATCAAGGCATTGCTTGAAGATGCACGTGCGCGCGGCGCCCGCGTGCTGACTGGCGGCTTTGTCGATGAATCCCAGCGTTTCATCGCCCCGACGCTGCTCGGCGACATCCCCGACGACGCCGCCATCATGCGGGAGGAAATTTTCGGACCTTTGCTGCCGATCATCGGTTTCAGCGACATCGGTGAGGCGATCCGGCGTATCAACGCCGGTCCTAAACCATTGGCGCTTTACCTATGGTCCAAAGATCAAGCCATCGTCGACCGGGTGCTGGCGCAGACCAGCTCGGGGGGTGCCTGCATCAACCACACCGTGGTGCAGTTCCTGCACGGTAACCTGCCGTTCGGCGGGGTCAACAATTCAGGCATCGGCAATGCGCACGGCCATTGGGGATTCAAGGCCTTTTCGCACGAGCGCGCCGTGGTGCGCTCGCAGCTGATGCTGGCGAAAATGTTCTATCCGCCTTATACCGAGCGCATGCGTTGGATCGTCGACAAGATGATCCGTTTTGGTGTCTGATTGGCCCTTGGGAAAAGCTGTCCGGCTTTTTTCAGCACGCCGCGCCGGGCGCCTATCCCTGCACGGCGATCGGCGGGGTTGAACACACCGATCGCCGCGCAGCAGTTCGAAGCGTTGTGGCTGACTGCTTACTTGGCCTGCTGGAAGCCGAGATCGATCATGATCTTGTCGCCGACCTTCAAATCTTTGATCGCCGGCGGCGGATAGTGCACCACCAACCCGAAACCCATCGACTCGGCGTCAACGACGCCGGTCTTGTGATCGATCTTAGTGATTGTCGCCGGCATCGCGTGGTGCGCCTGCTCCGGCCCGTACTCGGTCGCCAGCGCCGCGCCCGCCGCACTCAGCGCCAGCGCTGCGGCAACGGCTGTTGACAGTGTCGTTTTCATCGACAGTTCTCCTTGAAACGATAACCCGAAGTTGATTCTAACCGGTTACGACGCGCAGTATCCGCTCAGCCGGCCTCGCCGATCCGCACCAGGATGCGACCGGTCAGTCGACTCTCGATCAGTTCGGTGCAGGCTGCGGGGATCTCCGCAAGCGTGATTTCGCGCGCTACCAGCCGCTCCAGTCGAGTCGGCTTCCAGCTGTCGGACAGGCGTTCCCAGATCGCCAGACGCCACACCCGTGGGCACTCCACCGAGTGGATGCCGAGTAGGCTGACACCGCGCAGAATCAGCGGCATCACCGTGGTCGAAAGCTGGGGTGACGCAGCCAAGCCGATGCAGGCGATGTTGCCCCAGGGCCGCACAGTGCGCGTCAGCCAGGCCAGCAGATCGCCGCCGAGATTGTCCACTGCGCCGCCCCAGATCGCGGGTTCCAGCGGCCGTGTGCCGAAGGTCAAGGTTTTGCGGTCCACGACCTCGATGGCGCCGATTCCCCGCAGGTAGTCGGCGGCGGCGGCTTTGCCGGTGATCGCATGTACGGCGAACCCCTGGCGGCTGAACAGATTCAGGGCGATGCTGCCGACGCCGCCGGTGGCGCCGGTCACCGCGATCGGTCCCTGGTCCGGTCGCTGGTGGTTTTCCAGCATCCGCCGCAGCGCCATCGCCGCGGTAAAGCCGGCGGTACCGAGAATCATCGCTTCGCGCAACTCCAGGCCGGCCGGCAGCGGTACCAGTGCCGCCGCCGGCAGCCGCGCGAACTGCGAAAACCCACCGTCAAGTCCCTCACCGAGGTTGCAGCCGGTGGCCAGCACCGGCTGGCCACGGCGGAAATTCGGGTTCTGGCTGTCTTCGACCACGCCGGCCAAATCGATGCCCGGTACCCTCGGTAGGCCGCGCAGGATCTTGCCGCGGCCGCTGACCGCCAGCGCATCTTTGTAGTTGATGCCGGACCAGGTCACCCGCACCGTCACTTCGCCGGGCGACAGATCTTCCAGGCTCAATTGTTCAATGCGCGGGACAACGTCGTTGCCCCTGGCATGTACGCGCAGCGCGGTGAATCGACTCATTGGATTCGCACTCCGGCAGGATTGGGTGCGGGTACGATTGTGCCAAACTACGCACATGAGTGAAGGTGGAATCTCCCGTCACCGTCAGTACGTGTGTAACCCACCGCTGACCGAGGCTGAGCTGGCTGAGGAGCCGTTGCTGCAGTTGCAGCGCTGGATCGACGATGCGGTGGCTGCGCAGATGACCGAACCGACGGCGATGACGCTGGCCACTTGTGACGCTGGCGGTCAGCCGTCGGCACGGGTGGTGCTGATGCGTGGCTGCGACGCCGGCGGCCTGTGTTTTTACACCCACTACGATTCGCGCAAGAGCCGTGAGCTGGCCGTCAACCCACGCGCCGCAGCGGTGTTCTGGTGGGATCGGCTCGAACGCAGTGTGCGCATTGAGGGCCGAGTTGAGCGGCTGCCCGAGGCGCAATCGGACCACTACTTCGCCCATCGTCCGCGGCGCTCGCAGCTGAGCGCCACGGTATCGCAGCAGAGTCGGCCAATGACTTCGCGCGCCGAGTTGGAGCGGCAACTCGAGGCGCTGGAGCGGCGCTACGCCGGTCAGCCGGTACCGCGGCCGCCGTCGTGGGGCGGTTTCCGCCTGCTGCTGGAGCGCGCGGAGTTCTGGCAGGGCGGCGCCGACCGTCTGCACGACCGAATCGTCTATCTTCGCGAGGGCATGGGCTGGCGCCGCCAGTGGTTGCAGCCGTAGCGACCAAGACTTCGGAAGGCGGTTCGATCCCCAGCGAGTGGATTGCGGTGCAGGTGCGGCGCTGCGGCCTATTGATCCGGCAACATGGTGTTTGAACGACGCTCTGTTCCAGCCGATAGCGCCTGCGGTCGATGACGTTCCGATGTCGCCAGATCACCAATAGCAATAGCAAAAACCGTGCTCTGTGTGATTGAAGCGGCCATTGGACTGTGCGATTCACATACCGCGCTGGCGGCAAATACTGCGCGGTGTTCAAACATTTTGCTGGCCGCTTGAATGAGTTAGGGAAGGTCTGAAAAACGAATGTGTGGGCACTGACGGGCAGGCATGAGCGACGCGGTGGGTTATTCAGCGATCAAAATCGCTGTGCCTGGCGCCCGATTCAGGGCGGGTGACGCTGATTTATTTGGGTTCTCGCGCACAACAGGCACACCGGTCCTGTGGCTAGTGTAGTGCTTCGTTTTTCTTTGAACCAAGGTGCTGGTTGGCCCGAATGACTTTCTGGAGGATGTCATTGGCCTTGGCGGTCCAGACGAAGGGCTTGGGGTCCAGATTATGCACGGCGATGTACTCCTCGATGGCGGCGATCAGCTCGGGCACGCTGCGAAAGACGCCGCGGCGCAGCTGCTCGGTCGTGATGTCGCGGAAGAAACGTTCGACCATGTTGAGCCAGGAGGCGGAAGTCGGCGTGAAATGCACATGGAAGCGCGGATGCCTGTCGAGCCACTCGATCACCTTCGGATGCTTGTGCGTGGCGTAGTTGTCGCAGACCAGATGCAGCGCCTTGTCCTTGGGCGTCTCGCGATTGATCTGGCGCAGGAAGTCGAGCCACTCGACATGACGATGACGCTGTGCGCAGCGGGAGATCACCGTGCCGTCGAGCGTACTCATGGCGGCAAACAACGTCGTCGTGCCATGTCGCTTGTAGTCGTGAGTCATCGTTTGTGCCCGCCCCTTCTTGAGCGGCAGGCCCGGCTGCGTGCGATCCAGAGCCTGCACCTGACTCTTCTCGTCGCAGCACAGCACGATGGCATGCTCCGGCGGGGACATGTACAGACCGACGATGTCTTCGAGCTTCTCGACGAACTTCGGATCGCGCGACACTTTGAAGGTTTCGACCAGGTGCGGCTTCAGCCCGTTGGCCCGCCACACCTTGAGCACCGTCGTATCCGAGATGTCGAGCCGGGCGGCGAGCTTGCGCGTGCTCCAGTGCGTCGCGCCCGCCGGCTGCTCCTGTGTCGTCATCCGCACGATCTCGGCCGTATCGATGCGCGGCTTGCGTCCGCTGCGCGGCAGATCGTCGTTGATCGCGTCCAGCCCGCCTTGCGAGAAGCGTTTGCGCCAGCTGAGCACCTGACCACGACTGATATCCAGACGCCGCGCGATCTCATGATTGGCCACACCCTCGGCAGCCAACAGCACGATCCGCGCTCGGCGCACGCTGCGTGCCGCCAGCGTCTGCGATCGAACGCGCCGCTCCAGTTCTTTGCGTTGCTCTTGGGTCAGCGTGATCGCAGCAGCCGGTTTCATCATTCGCTCCAGGGGACGGACACGAATATGACCATG
>JAGWMX010000098.1 GCA_028871525.1 Gammaproteobacteria bacterium | reverse complement strand
GACTACTACAGCCGCGTGTCGCAACTGCAGGATCAGCTCACCGTACTGCAGGGTCAGTTGAGTTCTGCGGTCAGCTCGCGTGACACGCTGCGCCAGCAGTTGGCCGCCGTCAATCCCGGTCTGGCGGTGCCGCTGCTGCCTGACTCCACCCGGGCCGCATCGCTGCAGCCAATCCTGGACATCGACCAACGCATTGCCTTGCAGCGCAAGCAACTGGACGATCTTCTGCAGCGCTACACCGAAGACTACCCCGACGTGATCACGACCCGGCAGACGATCGCCAGGCTCGAGCGGGAGAAACGAAAGCAGGCAAAAATGCCGAAAACCACCGCCGATAGCGCTGATGCACTGCAAAGTGCGGCGGCCACGAACCCGGTGTATCAGCAGCTGCGCGTCACTCTGGCCCAGGCGGATGCGAATGTAGCCTCGCTGCAGGCCCAGGTGCGCGACCTGCAGTCCCGCCTTTCCCAGTTGCGCGCACAAGCCACGCAAATGCCCAAATTCGATGAGCAGTACAACCAGCTCAATCGCGACTACAACAGCGTCAATGAAAACTACCAGAAGCTGGTGCAGCGCCGAGAATCGGCGATCCTCTCGCGCGACCAGGACAATAGCCGCAAGCACAGCCTGTTCCGCATCATCGATCCACCGCGTCTGTCGCCGAGCGCGCTATTTCCCCGGCGCACGTTTTTGCTCGCGTTCCTGCTGGTCTGCGCGCTGGGATTCGGTACGTTGACCACTTATCTGTTGGTGCTGCTGCCCCCCACCTTCCACAACTTGCGTGAGTTGCGCGAATCGACCGGCCGCCCGGCGCTCGGTGCCATCAGCCTGACTTTGACTCCGGCCGAAACTGACGTCGAGCACCGCAATCAAAATCTGTTCATGCTCGCCTCGGGTCTGCTGGTCATCGGCTTGGTCACCTTGACTGTGCTCAACATATTGAAGCCCATTCACTGAGGAACGGCCATGAGCACGATCGAAAAAGCCAGCAAACGCCTGGAAGAACTGCGCAAGGCAGGCATCGAGACGCCTTGGGCTTCGTCGCCGGCCGAGCAGCCCGCCGCCGAAAGCGCTGACCCGATCCCCGTGCCCGTCGCCGCCGCGAAAAACCCGCCAGCAGCCAGATTGCTCCCTCCCAAGCAGCGGGTTGAAATCGATCTGGACCGCCTCGAACGCATCTGCTATGTCGTACCCCGGGGCCAGCGCAGCGCGTTGATGAACGAGTTTCGCAGCATCAAGCACCCGCTGCTCGCCAACGTTCGGGACGGCAAGTCCAGCGGCCGTGAGGGGCGAAACAATCTGATCATGGTCACCAGCGCGCTGCCCGGCGAAGGCAAAACCTTCACCGCCGTCAATCTGGCGATGAGCATCGCCATGGAGGTCGACCAGAAGGTGATGCTGGTTGATGCCGATACGATTCGCATGGGCGCGGCGGACCGGCTGGGCCTGAAAGAACACCGGGGTCTGCTGGATATCCTCGCCGATCCGTCAATGGCGCTATCGGAGGCGGAACTGTCCACCAACGTCGATAATTTCACTTTTCTGTCCGCCGGCACCCGCAACGAGTGCGCCACCGAATTGCTCAGCAGCCAGGCGATGCGGCGACTTCTCGACCTGCTGGCCGCCGATCAGAAACGGATCGTGGTCTTCGACGCACCACCGCTGCTGCCTTCGGCCGAGGCACGCGTGCTGGCGCCGCAGATGGGACAGGTTCTGATCGTGGTGCGCGCCGGGAAAACCCCCCAAGGCATGGTGATGCAGGCGCTGGGTTCGGTGGAAAGCTGCCCGCTGGTGATGACGTTGCTCAACCAGTCGCGCGCCAGATCCGACGCGTCGCGCTATGGCTACTACTACTACAGCAGCTGACACTTGGTCGGATTCGGATCACGCCCCTCCGGGCGGCACGACGTAATTTCTGAATTTCACCAGCGCCGCGGTGATCAGCCGGCCCAAGGGTGCCTTTACCGCGTCGCGCCAGCGGCTTTGGCCGGGGAATCGCGGCTCTACGCCGAGCCGGCGCAGCACCCGATTGCACTGGTGCACGCGCGCGTGCTGCCGTGTCACAGCGGTGTAAAAGGTGATCGCCAGCGACACGCTCACGCCGTCCCCGGGTCGCGCCCATTCGGCGGTGGTGCTGGTCATGTGCGGAGAGGTGGAAGGAAAGTAGACGCCGTCGCCGGGGCCCACGTCGAAATCCCGGCCATGATGGCGCAGCGCCGGATCCAGCCGAACCCCGTCCAGCGAGCGGTGGATGATGAATTCTTCCACTGCCGAGGCCGGCACCAGTTCGCGGTCGCAGCGGTCGAACACGGTCATTCGCTTGCGGCCCCGCGCCTGCAGCCAGAAGTTGTTCTCGCTATCGAGGTGAAACGGCGTCACCGAAGGCGGTGCCGAGATGAAAAAATACCCCGCCGGATTGAAGATGCCCGGCTGCTCGCGCTCGACCACCGGACGTACGCTGTCGATCAACTCGTCGATCAGCCGCCGATACTCCGGCTCGGTCTGGATGTTGTACAGCGCGACCCACGCGCCGGGTTGCTCGATGCGCTCGAACACTTCGCCGATCGACCGGCCGTCCGGCACTTTCGGGGTGTGAAAAAACTCCGAGGTCTGGGTCACCCCAGGCCGGACGAAGCGGCATTGCTTGGTGGGCATCAGTTCGTGCGCCAGTTGTGCGATCCGGGGCAATTGAAGCAGCGGATGCTGATGCAGGTTGTGCCGGATGAGATTTACCCGGTGGGAATCAAACCCGCCGGCACTGCCCCCCAACTCGATTCGAGCATGTACCACCGCCGCCGGCGATCCGGGTCGTCCAGAAGTGAAAACTTCATCGGCAAGTACAGCGTCCTGGACGACCTTCATGAAGTGTCTCCACAGCTTACGCATCAAGCCACAGAATCGGTACGTTACTCCAAGCCGGTTGGGGTGGCATATGGGTAATAAATACGGGGTGTCACCGGCGCCGGGCTTGTAAAGACTACTATCAGCCCGATGACGGCGAGTGGCACGCGGACCCACCGCCAGGACCCCGCGATCAGGTTTCGATGGCGAATGACGGATGTCACATCAACGGTGCCCGTTTCGGGATTAATATCGTTGCGCCGTGACGACGACCGCGGGCGTCCGGAGATTCGGCTGCGGGCCCGCGAACTGAGCAGCCCGGGGAGCCGCAACCATGCCTCGTCTCGAGTCGACAACCTTGCCGGGAGACGCTGCGACATGACCAGCCTGTGCCGGGGACGCTGATGTCCGACGATTCAACGAACGCCGTTGCGCAGACGCCCTGCCCGGCGACTCGCGGGTTGGTGCTGGCGGAACTGTTCGTGTCCTCGTCGACGCCGGGCTTTATCGTCCGCGGCGCCCGGCAAGCGCCGACGATCCTGCGCCTGGATGCCGCCGTCGTCGAGTGCGCCGAAGCCCTGGCCAGTCACCTGGATTGTCTGCCCGATGCGGTGTTCGTCGCAGCGTGGCTCCACCTGCAGGCGCGTTGGCTTGGCGGTGGCGTGGTATCGCTCTTCGAGCCCGCCGCAGGAGCAGCCGGCCCGGAAGCGCGCGTTTCCAATCACGCCGTGGGCGAATCGGACTGTGTACAAACGCTGGTGCGCGCGGTTGACCGGGAACGCCGCGCAGGCCGATCTGTACCGGTGGACGAAGCCGCGGTGATCTGGCTGGGGGCGCAGGCGGCCGATCGCGTCTGCGACCAAGCCATCGCGATGACCCCGTTGATGCTGGGCCTGGCTGCCACGCCGAATCCTTCGCTGCTGCTGCGGTGTACTCCCGGCTGCATGACGCCGGACCAGGCCGATGCGGTACTCGCCGCTCTGGCGCACACCGTCGCCGCGTTCGTCGAACACCCTGACGAGCGGCTGGAACAGATCGCCACCGTCAGCCCTGCGCAACTGGCGCAGTTGACGGCGTGGAATCCGCCGCCGGCTCCGCCCGACCCGGGGTCGACCGTGCACGATCTATTCGTCCGGCACGCCGCTCAGCATCCTGAAGCGCTGGCGTTGCTGCACGGTAGCCGGCGCCTAAGCTACGGCGAGTTGCACTCGCGTGCGACTGCGCTCAGCAGCGGCCTGCGCACCGTCGGCGTCGGTCCAGGGGCGGTGGTCGGCGTCGCGCTCGAGCGCTCGCCGGATGCCATCGTTGCGCTGCTGGCGATACTCCAGACTGGCGCGGCTTACCTACCGCTCGAGCCTGGTTTCCCGCAGCCGCGCATCGCGGCGATGCTGGAGGACGCCCGCGCCGTGCTGGTGATCACCCATCGTCGCCACCGGAATATCCTGCCGGCGTCGATGCCGCTGTGGTTCATCGATCGCGCTGCGCCCGGCGGCCAACCTGCAGCGGGGCTGCGCGCCCCGCCGCCGACGGCTGCCCCCGGCGAGTTGCCGCTGGCCTACGTGATGTACACCTCCGGTTCCACCGGTACGCCCAAGGGTATCGCCATCACTCACCAGGCGATTCTGCGCCTGGTGGTCGGTGCGCAATTCATGCGTCTGGGCCCTGAAACGGTCATGCTGCACGCCGCGCCGCTGGGCTTCGATGCCTCGACGCTGGAAATCTGGGGGCCTCTGCTCAACGGCGGCACCTGCGTCGTGCACGAAGAAGCGCTGCCCACGGCCGCCGGTCTGTCCGCAGTGATCCGTGGCGCGCGGGTGAATACGGCCTGGTTGACCGCCGCACTGTTCAATGCCGTGGTGGACGATGATCCAGCGCACCTGCGGGGTCTGGATGAACTGCTCATCGGCGGCGAGGCGCTGTCGGTGACGCATGTGCGCCGTGCGCTGCAAGCACTGCCGGAAACCCGGATCATCAACGGTTACGGCCCCACCGAATGCACCACGTTCACCACCACCTACCCGATCCCGCGCGAGCTGCCAGCCGACCTGCGCGCGATTCCGATCGGCCGGCCGATCACCGATACCCGCGTCTACGTGCTCGGCCCCGGCCACTGCCTGCTGCCGCCGGGACTGGTGGGAGAACTTCATGTCGGCGGCAGCGGGCTGGCCAGCGGCTATCTGCGCCGGCCGGAACTCACCGCGGAACGTTTCCCGGAAAACCCTTTCGGTGCGCCCGGGGAGCGTCTGTACCGCACCGGCGACCTGGTGCGCTGGCGGCCCGACGGGCAGCTCGACTACATCGGCCGGCTCGACACGCAGATCAAAATTCGCGGCCATCGCATCGAACTCGGTGAAATCGAAACCGTGCTGTCCCGGCAAGCCGGCATCAAGGCCTGTGCCGTGGTTGCCGACAGCAACGCCGACGGCGCCACGCGGCTGCTCGCTTATTGCGTCGCCACCGGATCGGCCATGGCTTGCGCCGAGTTGCGCCGGCGGCTGGCCGCGCAACTGCCCGGGTTCATGGTGCCGGCCGCATTCGTCTGGCTGGATGCACTGCCGCTGACGGCCAACGGCAAGCTTGATCGCCGCGCACTGCCGAAACCACCGGCCGCGCGCCGTCAGATGACCGTGCCGTATCAGGCGCCCGTGGGCGAGGTGGAAGGCTCGATCTGCGCCGCCTTCGCCGCAGCGCTCGAGCTGGAGCGCGTCGGCCGACACGACAATTTCTTCGATCTCGGCGGCAACTCGTTGTTGATCCTCATGGTGCTGACGCGGCTGAAACGTGAAGGCATCCGGCTGTCGACCAACGCGTTTTTCAGCCGACCGACACCACGGGCTCTCGCCGCAGCGGCGGCAGCGGGCGATCGCACCGGCCCGTTGGATGCCCGCAGGCTGTCGCGCCGTATCGGTCAGCCGGCGCTGCAACCGGCGCCGGACGGCCGCCGGTCACCACCCTGCGCCCGCGAAGCCATCGCCATCATTGCCGTAGCCGGACGTTTCCCCGGAGCCGGCGACGTCGAGACCTTCTGGGACAACCTGTGCGTCGGCCGCGACGTCATCACCCGATTCAGCGACGGCGCACTCGATCCGAGCCTGCCCGCCACGCTGATCCGCGACGCGGACTACGTGAAAGCCCGTGGCGTTGTCGATGACGTGGCGCTGTTCGATGCCGCCTTTTTCGGCATCAGCCCGCGCGAAGCCGCACTGATGGATCCGCAGCAACGACTGTTCCTCGAGCTGTGTTGGGAGGCTCTGGAGCGCACCGGCCACGCGCCGGACGCCGCTGCCGGGCCGGTGGGCGTATTCGCCGGGATGCACACCCCCACCTACTTCCAGCGCCACGTTCAGCACCGGCCGGAGCTGATCGATCAGTTCGGTGCCTTCCAGGTGATGCTGGTCAACGAGAAGGACTACATCGCCACCCGGGTGGCCAACCGCCTCAACCTCACGGGTCCAGCCGTCAGCGTGAACACCGCCTGTTCGACCTCGCTGGTGGCGATCGTGCAAGCGGTCAACGGCCTGCGCGCCGGACAATGCGACATGGCGCTGGCCGGCGGCGTCTCGATCACCTGCCCGCCGGACAGCGGCTACCTGTACCAGGAAGGCGCGATGCTGTCGCCCGACGGCCGCACCCGCAGTTTCGACGCCAACGCTCAGGGCACGGTTTTTTCCGATGGCGCCGCGGTGGTGGTGCTCAAGCGGCTGGCGGATGCGCTGGCCGACGGCGATCCGATCGTCGCCGTGATCCGCGGCGTAGCGGCCAACAACGACGGCCGCGACAAGGCCAGTTTCACCGCGCCCAGCGTGGAGGGTCAGGCCGCGGTGATCGCCGCCGCACTGGCCGACGCCGCGGCCGACGCGCGCAGCATCGGTTACGTCGAAGCCCACGGCACCGCCACGCCGATGGGCGACCCAGTGGAGATCGAAGCCTTGACCCGTGCGTTTCGCCGACACACCGCCGATGTCGGTTTTTGCCGCATCGGTTCGGTCAAGAGCAATGTCGGCCATCTGGTGGTCGCCGCCGGCGCCGCCGGCGTGATCAAGGCCGCGCTGGCACTGGCGCACGAGAAGATTCCGCCCACCCTTCATTTCGAGGCGCCGAATCCGCAGATCGATTTCGCGCACAGCCCGTTCGCCGTCAACGACCGTGCCAGCGCGTGGCCACGCAACGGGCGGCCACGCCGTGCCGGCGTCAGCAGCTTCGGCGTCGGTGGCACCAATGCCCATGTCATCCTGGAAGAAGCGCCGCGACATGCGGCTTCATCGCCGGCCACCGGCCCGCAACTGCTGCTGCTTTCGGCCCGGAGCCGCAGCGCGTTGCAAGCGATGGCGATGCGGCTGGCAGATCATCTCGACGCCGACCCAGGCATCAACCTGGCCGACGCCGCCCATACCCTGCAGGTCGGCCGCAGCGATTTTTCCCATCGCCTGTGCGTGGTGGCGGCAACCCTCACCGAAGCCGCTCATGCGCTGCGCACGCCCGGGCACGCGCTGCGCGCGCAGCGCTCGATCGGTGCGATGGCCCCGGCGCAGATCTGGCTGTTCCCGGGACAGGCCGCGCAATACGCCGGCATGGGTCGCGGCCTGTACGCCGCCGATCCGGCGTTCCGCGCGGCTTTCGACCAAACGCTGGCGGCGTTCGCCGACGAACTGCGCTGCGACCTGAAGGCACTCATGTTCAGCGATGAATCGAACGCGCTGACCGATACCGCCGTGGCCCAACCTGCAATCTTCTGCCTGGAATACGCGCTGGCGCAAAGCTGGCTCGCGCGCGGCGCCGAACCGGCGGCGCTGATCGGTCACAGCATCGGCGAATTCGTCGCCGCGACGCTGGCCGGAGTGATGTGCCTGGGCGACGCCGCCCGGCTGGTGGCGCGGCGAGCGGCGCTGATGCAGGCGCAACCGCCGGGTCGCATGCTGTCGGTGCGTCTGCCGGCGGCAACCGCGCTGGCGCGCCTGCCGGTCGGACTGTCGTTGGCGGCGGACAATGGCCCGAATGCTTGCGTGGTCGCCGGTCCAATATCCGCCATCGAAGCCTGGCGCGACGAACTCGAGCGCGAAGGTATACAAACCCGATCGTTGCGCACCTCGCACGCCTTCCATTCGGCGATGATGGACCCGGTGCTGGAACCGTTTGCCGCGGCGATGCGGCAGGTGAAACTGACCGCTCCCGGCATCCCGATCATCTCCACCCGCAGCGGCATCCTGATGAGCGTCGGCGAGGCCACCAGCCCGGACTACTGGACCGGCCACCTGCGCGAGCCGGTGCGCTTTTCGCCGGCAGTGCGGACCGCGCTGGCGCAGTATCCCGGCGCCGTGTTTCTGGAGCTGGGTCCGCGCGCCGCGCTGTCGACGCTGGCGTGCCAGCACGGCACCGCCGGCAGCATTGCCGCCTTCGCCAGCCTCGACGACAGCGCCGCAACCGAGATCTGGCGCATGCTGCTGGCCCAGGGTCAGTTGTGGACCGCCGGCATCGCGCTGGCTGCGTCAGCCGCCAACCCCGCCACCGGGCGGCGACGCATTCGTCTGCCGACCTACGCGTTCGAGCGCAAACGCTACTGGATCGAGGCGCCGGCCGCTGCGGATCGTGATGCCAGGCCGATCGATCGGACCCAACCCGCTCAGCCTGCGGACACACCCCACCCGGAGCCGGTCGCCTCTGTCCAAGCCGAACAGCCGGCAGCTCAAGCCAGCGCCGCCGTGCTGCCCCTCGTCACCTCGCATTCCGTCGATGCCATGCCCGATTCAACCTATGCCGCTGCTCGGCCGACCGTTGTCGAAATCTCGCAGCCTGCACGTCGAATTC